>JAZQWY010000115.1:0-8272 GCA_045632545.1 Eubacteriales bacterium
CGGCCCGTTGGTCAAGCGGCTAAGACACCGCCCTTTCACGGCGGTAACGGGAGTTCGATTCTCCCACGGGTCACCAAAAGAAGAAGTCTCCGAATAAATTCGGAGACTTCTTCTTTTGATGTTACCCTATCGGGCAATTGAGCGCCACCGCAGGTGGCAGTTCGCAGACGTTTTGCAAAGCAAAACTCTGAATTGAGGCGAGGCACGAGCCGAAATATATTCTCCCACGGGTCTTTACTTTCACAAAACAAAGTAAAAAATACCCGCGCCCACTTTTCGCTACCTGCTATTCATATGCGTTTTTCCATACCGTTTTCGAAATTCTGACGGAAAACAGTTTTCGTGATACTTGAAGTAAGCTATAAATGCCTTGTCATCCGAAAAGCCAAGCATGTCGGCTATCTCTTTGATATATTTATCGGTATTAAGAAGTGCCGATTTAGCCTTAGACATCAGAAAGCTGTTTATCAGCTCCTTCGCCGTCATCTTAAAATAACGCTTACATATTCTCGATATATGGTCGTTTGAATACTCGAAATGCTCAGCTATATTGCCAACTCTGAGCTTTGCCTTTGCGTTTATTCTTATCCACTCATATATATTTTCCGCTAAGTTGTCGAAATCGGCAAAATATGAATCGTCACTTATTCTGCAAAGCTCGGAAAGAATATGCAAAAGCACTGAATTCACAAGATATTCGGGTATATTTGACAGATTATTATAATGAAGCAGCTCCTTGAAAAGATACGAATTTTCAAACTTGGTAAAGAAACGCCTATCAAAGGGCAATTCCCCATTGTTTAACGAAAAATGAATCCAATAAAAAGATACGTCGTGGGTCGTATCGGTTCCATAATGCAACGTCTCGGGAGAGAGGATAAAAAGCTCTCCTTTTTTTGCGCGTATCTCTCGCCGCCCCTCGGGTAATTCCTCGCACATATGTACCTCTCCCGACGTAACGTATATTATCTCGTAGGTCTTCTCTATTCGTCGCGGATGTATCCATCCACCGCTGTTTTGAAAAAGACCTGCATATGAGAAAGAAACATTTGGATTTGTCAGAATATTCATATCGGATTTTATCACCTCTTGTCGATTTTTAAGAATTGACTTTAATGTAAATTTATTATACAATAAAATCACAAAGAGTGCAACACAAAATTTAATATAATAAAGGAGTATTTTATGAAAACAGTATCGTTTGACCACGTAGATATCACCTCTGGATATCTCTCAGAAAAGCAGGAATTAAATCGGAAAACAACGATAAACGCGGTATACGACCGCTTCTACGAAACAGGAAGAATAGGCGCGTTTGATTTTGCTTACGACGGAAGTGAGGATAAAATAAAGCCCCACGTTTTTTGGGACAGCGACGTAGCGAAGTGGATGGAAGGTGTATCCTATATAACGAGAAAAAACGCATCTCCCGAGCTTATGGCAAAGGTTGAGGAGCTTATCCAAAAGATAAAGGAGCATCAGTGCGAGGACGGATATTTCAACAGTTATTTCACAGTCTGTGAGCCCGAGGCACGTTTTACGGATCGCCATAAGCACGAGCTTTACTGTGCGGGGCATCTTATGGAAGCGGCAGTTGCATACGCCCAAACCACGGGCAAGTATGATTTCCTTGACTGTATGGAAAAATACTCGGATCTTATATATAAGATATTCGTTGAGGAAAAAAGCGCGCAATTTGCCACTCCCGGTCACGAGGAGATAGAGCTTGCGCTTATAAGAATGTACGACCTCACGGGCAAGAAGAAATTCCTTGACCTGGCAAAATACTTTATAGACACACGCGGAACGGTCGAAGAGCCTCATATGGTGGACGGTATTCAGTCTCACAAGCCTCTGCGCGAGCAGGAGGAGGCTACGGGACACTGCGTTCGCGCCGTATATCTGTATACGGGAATGGCAATGCTCGCCGAACGCACAGGTGATGAGGCTCTCGTCTCGCAGTGTCGCAAGCTTTTTGACGACATCGTTTACAAAAAAATGTTCGTAACAGGCGGAATAGGCTCTGAGTGCCGTGGAGAGCGCTTCACCGTTCCGTTTGACCTTACAAACGACCATGCCTATACCGAAACTTGTGCCGCTATCGGTCTTATATATTTCGCAAATGCAATGCTCGCACTTGAGAACGATGCGAAGTACGCAGACGTAATCGAGCGCACTCTCTACAACGGCTTCCTCTCGGGACTCTCACTCAGCGGCGACCAATTTTTCTATGAAAATCCGCTTGAGATAACTCTCCGTGAGCATTTTGAATCGACCTCGGGAAAACGCAGATTCCCGATAACTCAGCGTCCGAAGATATTCGATTGCTCCTGCTGTCCTCCCAACATCAACCGTATGCTTCCCTCTCTTGGAAATTATATCTACGGAATTGACGGCAACACGCTTTACGTAAATCAGTTCACCGCGTCCACGCTCAGCACCGACGGTGTAACTTGTACTCAGACTACAAATTATCCGAACGACGGTGCGGTAACGATAACTGCTAACGGCTGCGAAAAAGTGGCAATACGTATCCCCGAATGGTGCGAGAGCTTTAAGATAAATAAGGCTTACGTTATCGAGCGCGGTTATGCAATGATTGAGAATGACGGCACAGAGATATCGGTTGACTTTGATATGACGCCCAAGGCTGTATTTGCCGACTGCCGTATCAAGAGTGACATAAACCGACTCTGCGTTATGCGCGGACCGATAGTTTACTGTGCGGAGTCTGTTGACAATGTAGACGACCTTCACAGTCTCATTTTTCCCTCTAAGATAGAAGCAACCGAAACCTTTGACGAGATATATGGACTTGTTAAGCTCGAAGTTCCCTGCCGCAGACGTCTCCCGTTTGAGGAAGGCAGACTTTATTCAAGTCAGCCGCCCAAGACCGAGTCCTTCACGGCAAAGCTCATACCTTACAACTGCTTTGCGAACAGAGGCGAGTGCGATATGCTCATCTGGTTCTGCGGAGATTATTCGTAAGCCATAACATAATAAAACACCTCCGATGGCGACCGTTACGGTCGCCATCGGAGGCTTACTTTTATTTCAAACTTAAGTGTTAAACAAACCTGATCGACATAGGAGCATCTTTATATATCTCTGTGTCTGCCTTTATCCTGATCTGATAACTTTCGTATATAGCAGGTTCAATACGAACAGAAACATTTCCGTCCTCAGTATTTCCGCGATAGCATGTTCGATAACGCAAGCCGTCAAATGCCTCTACTTGGAAGGCTGCCGCACTGCTGAGCTTAAGTTCTACCTGATTAAACGGATAAATTCCACCAAAAGCTATATTGACAGCTTTTCCGTCCTCTAGATACTCGATTTGAGTTGTAGAAAGCTTCGCAAGGTCGAATTTCTTCGCCTTCAACATATTATCATCCTCAACATCTTCAAAAAGATGCAACCCGATAGTTCTGAGTACAGGCGGCGCAAACGCCTCTGTTATAGTAAGACGAATGTGACTATATAGCTTCTCCTTTATTTTTACTGCCTTGTAAAAGCCTACCGAAGTTCCACTGTAAAGAAGCTCGGCATTGCTGTCATATACTTCCTCTATCTTGAAGGCGGTTATTCTCTCTCCAGCCTCGACAAGCTCACCAAGGGCGAAAACATTTATAAGCGTTTTTTCTGGCAAAACGATATCAATAACACAAGTATTTTCAGCAGATGCGTAGAAAAGCTCGTTATCGTCGAGAACCGCTTTATCCGGAGAAAGCTCAGAACAAAGCGCTGAACTCGAGGTGATCTGCGCTCCTGCGGCGTAGTTGACCGAAAGCATTTTTGATATACATCTGTGCGAAAGAATGGCGTTATTTACGTCGACATCACAAAGGAGTCCTCGACGGTCGGGCGGGAAATTCAGAAGCATCATTGAATTTCTTCCTATAGACTCAAACCATATTTTGTTCAGATGATGTACTGTCTTTACCGTATCGTCCTGCTCCTTATGATAGAACCACCCAGGACGAATGGACACATCGGTCTCAGAAGGAATATAATCCGGTCCGCCTGCCTGACCCTTATTCATCACTCGCGATGTTTCAACTTTAATGTACTTTTTGTCTATACACGCGTAATGAGTTTCTCCCGCGAAACCGGCTTCATTTCCTACCCAACGTAAATCAATATAATTTGCAGCACCCATAGAACCGAAAATTGCCGCATCGGGCTGATTCTCGCGGACAATATACGCCCAACGTCCCCAATCGTAAACGGTTTCGGAGCTACCTGCGCCATCCCACCATATCTCATCTATTTTTCCGTATTCTGTAACGAGCTCGGTAAGCTGAAGCGCGTAATACTCGCTATATTCATCCGTTCCCCAGAATTCTGAGTTTCTATCCCACGGAGAAAGATAAATTCCTACTTTCATTCCGTATTCACGGCATGCATCGGTAAATTCTCTGATAATATCCCCTTTTCCGTTCTTGTACGGACTGTTTTTCACAGAATGCTCACTATACTTTGAAGGCCAAAGGCAAAATCCATCGTGATGCTTCGCAGTGATTATGGCAAGCTTGAAGCCTGCCGCTTTTATTGAGCGTATCCACTGTCGAACATCGGTCTCTGTAGGATCAAACGCCTTTTCAGATTCAGTACCGTTGCCCCACTCAAGATCGGTAAAAGTGTTTACTCCAAAATGGAAAAACGCTTTTTTACCCATATAGTAATGGTTTAACTGTCTTTCATTCGGAACTGCTCCAAAGGGTACTATTCCGTATTTTTTTAGGTCTGTCATAAATTTCCTCCACAAAAGAACCTGTTGAGCACTTATGCGTTAGTAATTTTCCGCGTGAACCTCAAAGTAGCTCTGGGGATGAGCGCAGGTAGGACAGATTTCAGGTGCGTTCGTACCAACGACGAGGTGTCCGCAGTTGCGGCACTCCCAAACCTTAACCTCACTCTTAGCGAATACAGCGGCGGTCTCAACGTTGCGAAGCAGAGCGCGGTATCTTTCCTCGTGATGCTTCTCGATAGCAGCTACAAGTCGGAATTTCTCCGCAAGCTCATGGAATCCCTCCGCATCGGCGGTCTTTGCGAAGCCGTCGTACATATCGGTCCACTCATAGTTCTCGCCGTCAGCGGCGTGAGCAAGATTCTCGGCTGTGTTACCTATTCCCTTCAGCTCCTTGAGCCACAGCTTCGCGTGCTCCTTCTCGTTCTCAGCAGTCTTGAGGAAGAGAGCTGATATCTGCTCGTAGCCTTCCTTCTTTGCTACAGACGCAAAATATGTATACTTATTTCTCGCCTGAGATTCGCCCGCGAAGGCAGCCTCAAGATTTTTCTCGGTCTGTGTTCCCGTGTACTTATTGGCGGGTATTACCTCCTCCAGCTTATCGCCCTTTACCTTGCAAACGGGGCATACGGGCTCTACGCCGTCCTCAACCTCGAAAACGGCATTACAAACCTTACACTTAAATTTTTTCATAGCATTATCCTCCATAATTAATTTTGAAATATATTTTACAACGAGATTATAACACTCTCAGTTGCAAATTTCAATACTTTTTTTGTTTTTTATCTCAATATCCGTAAGGAAAAACTATACTTCCCGAAATATCGAACAGATAATCGCGGGACTTAAGCATATCCGCAACGTCGTACGAATCGCGAAGCTCAACCTTAGAACGAGCAAAGCACATTCCGTGGTGTCCCTCGTGGTGATAATCTGTTCCCCCGCTGACGATAAGCTGGTTATCCCTCGCGTATTTTGCCGCAAACCCTATTGCTGAATTGTGCCCCGGGTGACAGTTAAAGCTCTCTATACCGTCTATCGAATCCAACGGCGCCAGCTCCATATTTTTCCTGAATGGGTGAGCCTGAAGGATTATATTTCTGTCATTCTTAAACCCGCGGTAAAACGCTCTTATACCCTTATCAATAAAGCTTATTATCGTCTCAATATCGGCGGGCTCTACGCCATAGACCAGATAGTCGTTGAAATTCTCGGTAAATCTCACCTCAACCCCGAGAATAACGTTCACCCCAAGCTTATCCCCCCACTCACGGGCGAGATAGAAGTCACTCAAATATCTCCGAGCGTTTTCGGCAAGGTCACCTTCCTGCCAATCGGGATTGAGATGGTTTGTGATAACCACCGCGTCACAGCCTATCTCGGCGTAATTCCTGACCACATTCTCGGCAGGAATTTGAGAACATCTGCTCACGGGATTAGTGTGAGCGTGTAGCTCTGTCTTAAATCTGTATTCACTTATAACATCGGATACCGTACTCATTTTTAACGCTCTCTTTTTCTGTTTCTCATACTTTATATATTTCAATATCCCCCAAAGGCTCGGCGACAACCACCTCGTCAAAGGTCGGCAAACAGACCGTCATAATATGATCACGTCCACCGTATCTCACGCCGAAGCGTGTTAAAAACAACTCCTCATACGGCTCCCCGTGCGACACGATAATGCTTGAAAGTCCCTCTCCGCAATACTTGACGCGTGCTTCCTTTGCTGTCCACAGCTTATAAAAGGCAAACCTGTCATAAGAACAAGAAATGAGGTATTCCCTTTCCTCGGCATTGAAAAATCTCTCTGCTAATTTACGAAAATCTCTGTTTGCGTCCACTGCCTCAATATCCACGCCAACATCCTGACCACCCTCGGTAACGAGCGCCGCCACCGACAGCTCGCCAGAATGGGATATATTGAATTTGAAATTATTATTCCCCGAAAAGTAGGGTTTCCCTTTTCCATTTCTTGAAATCTCAAGACCTTTTTCTTCCGCGACGAATTTATCGGTCAACGCTTTGAGGGCTATAAGTCCACCAAGAGAAAGCTCTCTTGAATGAGGCGATGATATTCTCAATATCCTATCTCTCTCGGCAACTCCAAAGGTATTAAACACCCCTGCGCTCTCCGCATATTCGGTCAATCCATTAAGCGACCACTCAAAAGGGGCGCATACACAAATTACTGTCATAAAAACAGCTTTTCGGGGTAAATACCCTCGTCGTGCATTTTGCGAAGCTCCGCGGTTACCAAAGCCTTGTCCTCTTTATAAGTTACGCCAAACCACGCCGAATCGGTGGAGAGAACGCTGACACTTATCAGTCCTCCGCTGATGAACTTATCCACCATCGTGGGAAGCGCATATTCAGCCTTCAGCTCCCCCTCGGGAATGTTGGAAAGAAACTCCGCAAAGCTCTGCTCAGCAAGTTCAAAAATATACGGCGTAAAGCCCCACATATTCATTGAGACAAGCGCGTCTTCGCAAAGCTCGCCCGCGTCTGCGTCACGTATTTTACCGTCGGCATCTACCGTTATACTATAGGTCTCCCTGACACCCGAAAGCACTCCGTCATTTATCTCGCAAACACCTCTTGTCACCGCGCCGTTTCGGCTGACGGTATTCTTAAGACGGTAAGCCACCATCGTTCCCTCGCGCTCGCCAAGCTCTTGAAGCTTTCCGTGCATCACGCGAAACGCGTCAGCGCCGTAATAATCGTCCGCGTTTATGACGGCAAACGGCTCTCTTATCACATTCTTAGCGCAAAGCACCGCATGGACAGTCCCAAAGGGCTTCGTGCGAAGCTCGGGAACAGAGTACACGTCGGGAATAGATGAAAAATCCTGATATACAAATTCCATCTCAACTCCCTTTATTCCCACGCAAAGCTCTTCAATCACACTCTTGTGCTCAGGCTTAATCACAAAAACTATCTTATTGAAGCCTGCCGATATAGCATCGTATATCGAATACTGCATCAATATCTCTCCGTGCGGGCCTATTCCGTCCACCTGCTTGTTCCCTCCGTAACGAGAGCCAAGACCCGCCGCCATTATCAGCAAAGTAGTTTTATCAGCCATTAACATTTACCCCGCTTCCTCATTTTTTGTTTTTTACGATAATTTACACTTCAAATCAATGCGAGCTTACCCTACAATATCAAGCTCAAATTTCGTACGTTCAGCTTTTGCCCCCCTTATCTCAATGATATAGTCAAGTCTCAGGCTTCCATTCTCAAGAACGTCATTTTCCACCTTGATTGTCTTGACACATATTTCAAAGGGCATTATCGGGGTATTATATACACAGTGATGGCGCTTTCCTCTTTCAAAAACGAGTGCGGTGGAGACAGTGCCGTTTCTCATCATACTGATAAGCCCCGGAGTATCGCGGTCAAATATCACTGACGTGCGAGACCCCTCCATTCCCGTGATCTCGCTCTCCTCGTAGACAAGCTCCACACGCTTGTCGTCTATATTCATAATCCCCTCGGTGCTCAGCTCTATAGCTTCCTCAC
>JAZQWY010000116.1:0-6357 GCA_045632545.1 Eubacteriales bacterium
ACTGCCCGCCAGAGTGACCATAGTCATATTCCCCGCCCTAACGCCGAGTGCCGTAACTGCCAACCGCGTTATATCCACGATACCAAGATTAGTCCTCACGTCACCGATGACAGCCGCGATTATCCTCACAAGCGCCGCGGAGGTGACCGAGCCCGTTACTTTTTTGATGAACGCTGAGATAAAGAGCTTCTGCGCGTCCATTCTGCCAAGATCCCCTCTGACGTACCCTGCTCGATATCTGACGAACTGCTCCGCCGCCTTGCCGTCAAGTGTCTGCTTTCCCGCCTTAAGATGGATGGAAAGTCCCTGATAAGGGTCGTCATAATCCATATCAAAAGGCAGGTCTATCTCAACGCCACCTATAGCGTCCACCACCTTCACAAGCACGTCAAGGTCAAACACGCAATAGCCCTCGATATCTACGCACATAGCGTGAGATAGCAGCTTACAAAGCTCACCCGCACCGCCAAGAGCTGACATGGCGCCGTTCAGCTTCTTATAGCTACCATCGGTGTATCTCGCGTAGGTGTCTCTCGGTATCTGCACCACCCTCACCGATTTTTGGTCGGTGTTTATCGAAGCGAGCATTATCACGTCGGTAAGTCCCGACGCTCTGTCCCGCCCGAGAAGCAGAAAGTTGCGGCTCTCGCTCTGCGCGGATACGTCCTTACCCACGTCCTCGTCGGACGCTGACACATCGTTAACTCTTTTCGCCGCAACCACCGATATAAGCACCGTGGCAATGAGAGCCGCGGCGACCGCTACGCACAATATTATTCTTTTTCTGTCAATATTCAATCTCATCACGGACTCCTCCAAAACTACATATCAAATTCAATATGTAAGAATGTAAGAGTCCGCACCTGTCATTTTTCGCGTTTTATTATTCTCACGGCTATCTCATTTCTCGCCGCCACGGTATCGGGACTGATGGGAGTTCCCTCCTCGATAAGCCCTCTCACAGTCATATCAAAGGAGAGCAGTAGAGTTGCGTCAAGATGCTCCGCCTTTTCCGCTTCCGTCATATTATCGGGGTCAGCGCTGAAAAAATATTCCCTTAGCTTTACGCAATCCTCGAATTTTCGGGACATATCTATATAATCGGCAAGATAGACCAGCTTTTCGCAAAGCGTCATTCCCGCCCTGCCCGTGGTATGCCACCTGATACAGCTTATCACCTCGTCGGTGGCATAAGAAGCGTATTCCCTCGCCGCCACCTCTGCTCCCGTTCTCGCGTGGAGCGTCTTGGGGGCGTAAAGGTCAGTCTCGCTCAGCTCTATGCTGTATTCGGCGCAAAGCTTCAAGTGCATATCGGTACAATATTCCTTTGTAAGGTCGTGAAGGAGTGCCGCAGCGCGAAGAATATTTATCTTCTCTGGTGCGTATATCTCTCCAAGCCTTGCCGCCATTTTTTCGACCTCGACCGTATGAAAAAATCTTTTCTCGGACATTCTTCCCGTCCGTCTTTTCTCTTCAAGCTCCCTACGCAAACTGTCAAGCAGTTCTTCGGTTATGGTAAGGTCATTCATACAGCCGATGCTCCTTTATATATTCTGCCACAAGGGGCGGAACCGCGCCCGAAATATCCTTACCCTCTCTTACCGCCTTGCGAATGGCGGTAGATGAGATATCTATCGGGTCGGTAACTATACGTCTGAACATAACTCCGTACTTATTATAGTACTCTGTTATCTTTTCTATTATTCGGTTTTCGATTATCTTGTCGTTCTCCCGTCTGACGTATACGGGATAGCACATATTAAGGATATCCTCGTACCTGAACCAATTGTCAAAGGTAAGCACCATATCGGTTCCGCAGAGAAGAAAGAGCTTTTTATCCTCCCCCGCAAGCTCGGAGAGCGTGTCGTAGGTATAGCTTCTACCTCCTCGCCTTATCTCCATATCCGAGACGATGATACCGTCCACTCCCGCGAACGCCAACTCACACATATGCAGTCTTTTCTCGGGACTGTCGGTAAAATCGATCTCCTTGTGAGGCGGAAGATAGGTGGGAATTATATAGAGGTAATCAAGCTTCATCTGCTTCATAAAGGCTTTCGCCGCTTCCACGTGCCCGTTGTGTATTGGCGCGAACGTACCGCCGTAGATACCCACTCTCAGCTTTTCGTCAAGCATTTTCCACACCTCCGTCGGTATCGCTCAAAGCTCTATCCGCTTTTTCTTTTCGGACTCGCGGTAAAGTATTATCTTTCTCCCCACAACGCCCGCCACCTCGGCTCCGAGAGCCTCGCTGAGCTCGTCAGCCATCTCGCGCGCGGTGTAGCCGCAATTTTCAAGCACCCCAAGCTTTATCAGCTCTCTCGCTTCAAGCGCGTCGGATACCGTTTTCAAAAGGTTCTCGCTGATACCGCCCTTGCCTATCTGCATAATTGTCGGTTCAGCCGTCGCAAGAGAGCGAAGATAGGCTCTCTGTTTTGATGTTATCATAATTATATTCCTTTCAGTGGCTTACTCCATTCCCTGAAGCTTCTCCGCAAGCCTTCTTATAGCGTCGCTCCTATGGGACACTTTGTTCTTCTCTTCCGCGCTGAGCTCGCCGAAGGTCTTTCCGAGAGGCGGGAAATAGAACAGCGGGTCGTAACCGAAGCCACCCTCTCCTCTGTACTCGGAGATGATCTCGCCCTCTGCCTTGCCAATAACGCATATAGATTCTCTGCCGTCTGGAAACACACAGGCAAGCGCGCAGACAAAGCGAGCGCTTCTGTCAGCCACACCCTCAAGATTTTTCAAAAGGAGCTGATTGTTAGCCTCGTCATCTCCGTGCCCCCCCGCGTATCTTGCCGAATATATCCCGGGCGCGCCGCCGAGCGCGTATACCTCAAGCCCCGAATCATCTCCGATACCAATATATCCCGATGTCGCCGCCGCGTTCGCTTTTATGAGCGCGTTCTCGGCAAAGCTCTCTCCGTTTTCCTCTATCTCTCCGTGTATCCCCACATCGTCGAGCGAGAGTATCTCGATATCCTCTATATATTCTCCGAGAAGCGTCTGGAGCTCGGCTATCTTCTTTTTGTTTCTCGAAGCCAAAACTATCTTCATATTGCCTCCGTCAGTCAAAGAGCGCGCCGACGAACTCCTCGGCAACGAACTCCTGCATATCGTCTATCTTCTCACCCACGCCGATAAATTTTACGGGGATATCAAGCTCCTTCTTTATGGATATCACGATACCTCCCTTTGCTGTTCCGTCAAGCTTGTTGAGCACAAGGCCCGTTATCTCGGCAGAGTTCTTAAACTCTTTCGCCTGCAGTATCGCGTTCTGCCCCGTGGTCGCGTCAAGCACCAGAAGGTTCTCACGTGACGCCTCCGGAAGCTCTCGCTCGATAACCCTGTTTATCTTTGAAAGCTCGTTCATAAGATTCTTTTTATTGTGCAAACGTCCAGCCGTGTCTATTATCAGCACATCTGCCTTTTTGCTCTTGGCATATCCTACGGCGTCATAGACAACAGCCGCGGGGTCACTTCCCTCGCTCTGCCTCACAAGGTCAGCGCCTGAGCGCTCACACCAGACCGCAAGCTGGTCTATCGCCGCCGCACGGAAGGTATCTGCCGCCGCGACGACTACCTTCTTGCCCTGTTTTATAAGTCTGTTGGATATCTTTCCTATAGACGTTGTCTTTCCCGCGCCGTTAACTCCGATAACGAGAATGACCGAGGGAGTTGTATCCAGCTTCAGCGGTTCTCCGTCTCCTATCATAGTTTCAAGAATAGCCTTAAGGGAATCAATCACCTGCTCCTTCTCCTTAAGTCTGCCATCCTTTATCTGCTCTCTGAGCTCCTCTATTATCTCCTCTGTTGCGCCAACGCCCACGTCCGAGCATATAAGAAGCTCCTCAAGCTCCTCAAGAAGGTCCTCGTCTACCTTGACAAATACCTTGAGTACCTCGTCTATCTGCCCGAAAATCGCATTTTTTGTTTTTGAAAGTCCCGCTTTCAGCTTATCCAAAAATGCCATCCCAATCGTCTCCTTTTTTCTTTGATATGTCGGCTATATCAAGCTCGAGCACCTTGGAAATTCCTCGCTCGGGCATAGTTACGCCGTAAAGCCTGTTTGCCGCCTCCATAGTTCCGCGTCGGTGTGTGATAAGTATGAACTGCGTTCCGCTTGCGTACCTCTTTATGTACTCGGCAAATCTCGCGACGTTCACCTCGTCAAGCGCCGCTTCTATCTCGTCAAGAATACAGAACGGCGTGGGATTTACCTGAAGTATCGCGAAAAAGAGCGCGATAGCGATAAAGGACTGCTCTCCGCCCGAGAGCTGAACCAGATTCTTTATTATCTTTCCGGGGGGCGCCGCCTTTATCTCAATTCCGCTTTCAAGCACGTTATCGGGATCAGATAGCGAAAGCTCTGCAGAGCCCCCTCCAAAAAGCTCCGCGAATACGCGGTTGAAGTTCTCGTTTATCTTATTGAAGGACTCAACGAAGGCGGTCTTCATCTCGCCCTCGAGCTTTCCTATAATGTCAAGCAGGTCATCTCTCGACGCGGTAAGGTCCTTTATCTGAGCGTCCATATAGTCGTATCTCGCCTTGACCTCTTTATACTTGTTAACCGCGTCAAGGTCAACGTTTCCAAGCGCTCTGAGCTTATTTCGGCACTCGGTCTGCTTCGCCGCCACCTCGGGACGCTCCGAAGCGTCTATAGCGGGATATCCGAGAGAGAGAGCCTCGTTTCTCGTCAGCTCGTGCTCGTCCCAAAGCTTTGTGGCAAGCTTATCCTGATCGTCCCTTAGGTTGGTCAGCTTATTTTCCAGTTTTGAATAATCCCTGTATATCAGCTCCTTCTGAGACATCTTCTCTCTCATCTTGGAGTTGACCTCGTTGAGCTTACGCTCAAACTCAAATCCGCCTTCCTCGACCTTTGCTCTCTCGGCGTTGAGACGCGCCAAATTTTCCTCGCCCTCGGCGAACTTAGCCCTGTTTTCCTTCTGCGCCGCCTCGTACTCACCTATCTTGGTCTCAAGCTCGGTCACTTTTGCTGCAAGAGACGCAAGCTGAGCCTCAAAATCCGACATATGAGTCTCTGACATCTGCATCATAGATTTCTCGGTCTCTATATCCTTCTGTATCTCGCTGAGCGAGATGAACAATGCCGTCATCTTTTCCTCAGCCGCCGCTTTACTGTCAAGAGCCGCCGCGCGCTGAATATCCTTTGCTTCTCTTACAGCGCTTATCTCTGTTATCTGAGACCTAAGCTCACGCTCGCGCTTCGCAAATTTCTCGATATCCTCGTCATAGCGCGCCTTCATTCGGTTCAACTCCTCAAAGTCGCTCCTCAGCTTACCGATAAGCGTATCATTAGCCTCAAGCTTTGCCGAGAGCTGTTCAAGCCGCGCTTGCTCGGAATTCTGCATAACGAGAAGTATCTTTCTTCTCTCCTCAGCAGAACCCTTTGCGTCCTCGCCCTCGCTTATCTTTTCTGCTATCTCCGCGATTGCTTTCTCTGCCGACTTCATTCTCGCCCTCAGCTCCTCAAGCTCACCCTCAAGACGCTTTATCTCTCCCGCGCGTCCGAGGATATTGCCCTTCTGCTTCACAGAGCCTCCCGTGAATGAGCCGCCAACGTTTATCTGCTGACCGTCAAGCGTGACCGCCTTTACTCTGTAGCCAAGACGCTTCGCCATAACGGTAGCGTTATCTATATTGTCAAATATCAGCGTGCGTCCGAGAAGTCCCGATATAACCTCGGAGAATTTGGCATCACAGCCGACGAGCTCGTCCGCCACCGCGATATATCCCGCAAAGCCCGCGGCTTCCTTCATCTCGGGAGTGGGCTTCTGCCCTCTCATAGACGTAAGTGGGAAGAACGTGGCGCGTCCCGCCTCAGCGCGGCGCAGGGCGAACATAGCCGCCTTGGCTACGCTCTCGTCCTCGACCACGATATGCTGCAAATTTGCCCCTAGAGCAGTCTCTATCGCCGTAACGAATCTGTCCTCAACGCTTATGACCTTGCTGAGAGGTCCGTATATCTTACCGCAGGGGATACCGTTCTTATCGGTTATCTTATTCTCGGAATACTGCTTCATCACAAAGCGCACGCTTCCCGAATATCCCTCAAACTGCTGCTCCATAACGCGGAAAGTTTCTATTCTCTGAGCCGCCGTATCGGCACGGAGCTTCAAGGAGGACAGAGAGTTAGCTTCACTATCCCTTTTTTCATAGAGCTCAACAAGTTTCTCCTCCGCGGACGTAATAATCTTATCCGCCTCAGCCACCGCCTCGGCGTATTCGTCCACTCCGTTCTTTACACCCGAGCACTGGCGCTTCAGGTCGTCGGAAACCTTTTCATACTGCTCTATCTCGCCGAGTATAGACAGATTTCTGTCACTTCCCGAT
>JAZQWY010000117.1:0-3880 GCA_045632545.1 Eubacteriales bacterium
GAAGGAATTGGATGCGGAGGTCATTGAACTTTACGAAAAAGCGAAAAATTCCGAAAACGATTATACCATGTATGAGATTTTGATGAATGAAGTAATTCCGAAATCGAAAGAGCTGATAGAGGAAGCCGAAGCCATTGAAATTGAAACCGATGAATTAAAGGAAGTACATGAATTATATTTAGATGCAATCAATAAGAATAATCAAGCACTTACTTTAATGCTTTCAGCATTGGAAAATCAAGATTACGCGGTTATAACACAAGCCAACGAAAAATTGGACGAATCCAGAAAGCTGGGCCGTGACTATGAGACCGCTCTTAAAGAATTGGCTAAAGAACACGGCGATGAGATATCCTACGAATGAAATAATAAGACTGTAAAAGCATCGTAATTTTTAACGAACAAAACTCCCGTAACGGTTTTTTCCCGTTAGGGGCTTCTCTTTTTTGAACTCGTTTTATTCTTTTCTCAAAACCTTTTTATTCCAGGATT
Source organism: Eubacteriales bacterium (assembly GCA_045632545.1). Taxonomy (GTDB): domain Bacteria; phylum Bacillota; class Clostridia; order Oscillospirales; family CAG-272; genus HGM12713. The sequence goes on from JAZQWY010000117.1 coordinate 493, forward strand.
TTTTACCGCACTTCGGGCAACGCAGATGTCTTGTTCTGCCCATATGCATAGCCCAGACTACACTGCCGTATGTGGGAACATATTGGTGTCCGCACTCAGCACATTTGTAATATCCCGCCGTCTGCTCTATTTTAAGCATAAACGGACAAGCGACTACCAAAGGAATAAAACCAATCAGGATAAGCAAAATCCTCAGCCACTCCTCCATTTGTACGAGTGAAGCAATCGCTATTAAGGCAAGAAAAACGGCTAAGCAAATTACGCCGACAAAGATTTCCAAAGACAGCAGCCTTTTGTCCGCTTCTTCCTTTTGCTTTACCATTTCAATCAAATTGTTCTCTAATTCTTTGTTGTAATTATCCACTGTAACTACCTCCCCACTTAACAAATCATTTACACTAATCCCCAGAACGCCACACAAATCGAGCATTATCGAGGAATCGGGCATTGATTTCCCGGTTTCCCATTTTGATACTGCCCTATCGGTAATGTTCAGCCTTTCCGCCAACTGCATTTGAGTTAAGCTGTTCTTTTTTCTGCACTCGGCGATAAATTTTCCAATCTTCACTTGGTCCATTTGACTTCCTCCTTTCGCTACCATTATAAATTTTGTTTGCTCAAAAGTCTACACACCGTCGGTTGAGTGGAGAGATATCAACCGCTGGTGGAGTAAATAACAGCGCGCGATATAGCGAATACGAGCCGTAAATTAGAATTTATTAATCAAAATATCCCGTGGTTGTATTTTTTCATCGCATAGAAGCTGATTATCATTCCTACAATGAGCCCTAAGATCAATTCAACTGTACCGATAATAACCAAAAACTCAAGCTGTGTTTTTTCAAATATAAAGAGCAAAGCGCCAAACACGATTATTGCCACGCCGATTATCAACGTTCCCAATCCAACGAGCTTTCCAAAAGGTTTTCTGTTTTCCTCGGTCACTCTTTGTCTGTGATACCAATGAAGAGAGGATATATTACCTGTCATATTGATTATGCCGAGTATAGAAGCCAAGAGCCCCACTCCTGCGGTAGTTATAAATGCTACCATAGTATTCTCCTTTCCGAAAAACAAATTCAAGTTTACCTAATAGTTTGATTATACCATAAAAACGGCAAAAAGTAAATAGGACGGCAGAGTTTTTACAAATTGAACCGCCCCGCGAATACGCCCCGAGATTCCACTCGCCTACGGCTCGTGCTTTTCCGTCGTGTCATCCTGAGCGGAGCGTAGCGAAGTCGAACTGCGAAGCAGCGTCAAACGAAGTGCAGACGGGATCTCCGACGGAAAAGTTCGACAAGCTCAGAATGACACGGTGCGGCAAAAAAACAGCACCCACATATGCGAGTGCTGTTAGCCGATAACATTTCTCGGCTACGCGTTTTCATAATAATTAACCATTTATACGTTCGCGATCATACGAACGATTTTCACGATACTCGGTAGTGGGTGGGCTCCTCCCGCCTTATTATACTTAAATCATTATTATTTCGCCACGCGTAGCGTTTGCAACAACACCAGAAATTCCTTTTTCTCGGGATCCTCCGATGCGTTGCCTAACTTGACAAGGTCATTTATTATCCCCTCAATATTGCTACCTTCGGGGAGATACTTACTTTCATGCAGGAGCATCGAAAATTCGATCACACTTGATACAAACTTAAAATCATTGCTCGGCGCGTCGGTATAGTCTCCCTTGCCTATCTTATACTTGCGAAGCTCACTCTTTTCCTCGTTAGGGAGCTTATAACGGACGGCAAGCGTCATCCACTCGCTATCCCTTTCCTTAGCGCCTTCCTTCAGTATAAGCTCGTAGCAAACGGTGACAGAATGTCCCGCGCCCACGTCACCCGCGTCCTTGGTGTCGTCGGCAAAATCCTCTTTGTTAAGCAATCTGTTCTCGTATCCCACGAGCCTGTAGGACTCAACGTTCTCGGGATTGAATGTAAGCTGAAGCTTAACGTCACGTCCAACGGTATAAAGCGTGGAGAATATGTCGCTCCCAAATACCTTTTCAGCCTCCACCTCACCGTCTATATAGTAATAAACTCCGTTGCCGTTGTCCGCGAGAGTCTCCATATTGGAATCCTTATAATTCCCCGTGCCGAAACCGAGGACAGAGAGATAAACTCCGCTATCCCGCTTTTGGCTCACATACCTTTCAATCTCCTCAGATGAGGATATTCCCACGTTAAGGTCGCCGTCCGACGCCATAATTATACGGTTATTTCCGCCCGCGATATAGTATTTTTCAGCGAGGGCGTATGCCTTCTGAAGTCCCGCCTCTCCGTTGGTCGAGCCTTTGGCGTCCAAGCGGTTGACCGCGTCCATTATCATATCCTTTTTGCTTCCTCTGCATCCCTCAAGCACCACAGCCTCCTTACCCGAGTAGGTAACTATTGATATTTTATCCCCGTCGTCAAGCTGAGACACGAGATACCCAAACGCTTTTTTCAGCAACGGCAGCTTATCCTCAGACTGCATCGAGCCCGAAACGTCGATGAGGAATATGAGGTTATTATCGGCGTTTATCTTCGCTTCCTCGGTTTTAAGCCCGAGCATCATAAGAACGGCGTTGCCGTTCCAAGGACAGGCTGATATCTGCACATTTTTCCCGAAAAGCTCACCCTTGGCAGGTCCTTGATAATCATAGTCAAAATAATTTATCATCTCCTCTGTCCTTATCGACTTGCCGCCCGTAGCGATAAGCTCATCAAGGACATATCCAGAATTTACAAGCTTCCGGAAATATGCGTATGACGCGGTATCAACGTCAGCCGAGAATGTGGACACGGGTTCATCGGACGTCTTTATAAATTCGTTCTCTATAAGGTCGCCGTACTCTACTCCTTCGGGAATTTTTCCTATCTCCGCCTCGGACGGCGACATATTCATATCCATTCCGCCGTCCTCCGCTTGATCCTTTGCGTTACACCCCGCAAAGCCAAAAAGTACCATAAGTGATATCAGGACAAGAGATATTATTTTTTTCATAACTGTCTGCTCCTTTCGATAATTGGAGGATCATTTGGAGATCAGATCGTCAACAAGCCGCGCAATATCTTGTGACGGCACTATTTCAGGCGAGTAATCAAAGAGTTCGCCGTATCCCACGTTTCCTTGTGCTTTCCGCAGATATGGGGAGACTACCATTCCGTCGCCGTAGCTTATCCAGAGACTTACGCTTTCGGTATTCTCGCCGATATTCTCGCACTTGGAGTAGGTCGCGTCAAGCGCTCGCTCCAGCTTCTGCCTGTCGGCATTCTCCGCAACGGTCAGAACGTAATACTGCTCTGCTTCGCCGCTGTGCCAGATAATTTTTGCCTTTCCGTCAAAAAGGTCGATATCACCGCGCTCACCATAAGTCTGCGTCTCTGCGCTCCTC
>JAZQWY010000118.1:0-11001 GCA_045632545.1 Eubacteriales bacterium
CGACGGCAAAGCAGAGTGGTAAGGCGATCTTGATCGACTCTGTATCAATCCTTTGATACCGAGACGTTTTTGTTTATTTTTTAATTTGTGTCATACGGAAATATCCGTTGATGAATATAATCTTTTGAAATTCATATAAGGAGAAAATATTATGAAAAAGATTTTAGCTTTGACTTTGGCAGTGCTTTTGCTCTGCACACCATTCCTGGTATCGTGTAAGAAGGGGGCAAAGTATACCGTAGGTATCTGTCAGCTCGTTCAGCACCCTGCGCTGGATTCGGCGACGAAGGGATTTAAGGACGCCCTTGTCGCGATTCTCGGAGAAGACGTTGCTTTCGACGAGCAGAACGCAGCAAACTCTGTTGATACCTGCTCTACTATAGTAAGCACCTTCGTAACTAAGAAGGTAGACCTTATTATGGCAAACGCTACTCCCGCGCTTCAGGCGGCTCAGAACGCGACAACAGAGATACCGATACTCGGAACGTCTATTACAGAATACGGCGTTGCTCTCGGTATCGAGAACTTCAGCGGAACTGTTGGAACAAACATTTCGGGAACCTCTGACCTCGCTCCGCTTGATGAGCAGGCTCAAATGATCCTCGACCTCGTTCCCACCGCAAAGACAGTAGGTCTTCTTTACTGCTCTGCCGAACCCAACTCGGCGTATCAGGTAAAGAAGGTTGCTGAGTATCTGGCTTCCAAGAACATCACCACCAAGGACTACAAGTTTAACGACACCAACGACGTTCAGCTCATCGCTCAGAGCGCTTCCACCGAGTGCGACGCTATATACATTCCCACCGATAACACCGCAGCTTCTTGCGCGGAAGCTATCTGGGGCGCAGTAGCGGAGAATAAGACTCCTATTATCGCGGGAGAAAGCGGAACCTGCGCGGGATGCGGAATCGCGGCCCTTTCCATCGACTATTACGACCTTGGCTATAAGACCGGCGAGATGGCAGCGAAGATACTCAAGGGCGAAGCGAAGGTTGCTGAGATGCCTATTGAATACACTCCCGCCGATAAGCTGACGAAGGTTTACAACAAGGAGATCTGCGAGGCTGTTGGCATAGACACGGCAGCGCTTGAGGCTCAGGGCTACAAGGCTATCGAAAAATAATTAAACGAAATCGGTAAGGGTGTCAGCGGACGCTGACACCCTCTGTAAATTGATTACATAGTTTCAGAAAGGATATCCTTTTATGTTAGGAGATTATTTGAGTTCATTGCCCGCGGCGGTAGCTCAAGGTATTATGTGGGGTATTATGGCGATAGGCGTTTATATTACCTATAAGATACTTGACGTTGCCGACCTTACAGTTGACGGCTCTATATGCACGGGCGGTGCCGTTTGCGCGGTTATGATAATCGCGGGGCAGCCTATGTGGCTGGCTCTCGTGCTGGCGACCGTGGCTGGAATGCTCGCGGGATTGCTTACGGGAATTTTCCACACCTTTATGGGAATCCCCGCCATACTCGCAGGTATTCTCACACAGCTTATACTCTGGTCGGTAAATCTGAAGATAATGGGCGGAGCTAACCTGTCGGTCCCCGCCGCAAGATATAATCTTTTGATTTCAAGACTTGACCTTAACCGTTCAATAATCATACTTGAGGTGATCGCCATCGCGCTTATAGCTATACTATATTGGTTCTTTGGAACCGAGTTCGGCGCGTCTATCCGCGCAACGGGCGCAAACCTTAATATGAGTAGCGCTCAGGGGATCAACACCAGCTTCACGAAGATAATCGGACTTGTCCTCTCCAACGGTATAGTTGCTCTCTCGGGTGCGCTCATCTGCCAGTATAACGGAAGCGCGACCATAACTATGGGACAGGGCGCTATAGTTACGGGACTTGCCGCGGTTATTATCGGTGAGGCACTGTTCGGTTGGCTCTGCAGAAACAATTTCGCGCTGAAGCTGATAGTCGTCGTGATCGGCGGTATCATATACTGGATAGTTTACAACACCGTCATCTTCATCGGTCTTGATTCCGACCTTCTCAAGATGATAGCGGCTATTCTTGTGGCTATATTCCTTGCTACTCCGTATTGGAAAAGGAAATATTTTTCAAGCGCGGCTATCGCTGAAAAGAGAGCGCTGAAGGAGCAAGAAAAGGCTGCTAAGAAGGCTGAAAAAAAGAATAAGAAGGAGGTAGCGTAAGATGCTGGAACTTATTGACGTAAAAAAGACCTTTAACCCGGGTACGGTAAATGCCAAAAAGGCGCTTCAGGGCGTTAACCTTCATCTTAACGAAGGCGACTTCGTGACGATAATCGGCGGAAACGGCGCGGGAAAATCCACTGTAATGAACGCTATCGCGGGAGTTTGGCCTATCGACAGCGGAGTTATAAGGATAGACGGAAAAGAGGTCATGTCGCTACCCGAATATAAAAGAGCAAAATATCTCGGACGGGTTTTTCAGGACCCGATGATGGGTACGGCGGCTACGATGGAGATACAGGAAAATCTCGCTATCGCAGCGAGACGCGGTAAGCACCGTACGTTAAGATGGGGTATCTCATCGGCTGAGAAGAAGAAATTCCGTGAGCAGCTTTCAATCCTCAACCTCGGACTTGAGGACAGACTTACCGCAAAAGTAGGACTTCTCTCGGGAGGTCAGCGTCAGGCACTGACGCTACTTATGGCAACGCTCAATGACCCCAAGCTTCTGCTCCTCGACGAGCATACCGCCGCCCTCGACCCCAAGACGGCGAAGAAGGTGCTTGACCTTACCGACAGCATCATAAAGGAAAAGAAGCTGACCGCGATGATGGTAACTCACAATATGAAGGACGCTATCGCTCACGGCAACAGACTTATTATGATGCACGAGGGAAGAATAATTTTTGACGTTTCGGGAGAAGAAAAGAAGGCGCTCACTGTTGAAGCACTTCTCGCTAAATTCTCGGAAACCAGCGGTCAGGAATTCGCAAACGACCGCGCCCTGCTTTCGTAAATGATAAGAGAACCGTTATCTTCAAAACAATGGAGAATAGCGGTTCTTTTTTACTAAATAAAATCGTAAATTTTCTGTTTTTACTCTTGTATTGCTGATATTTTGTGTTATAATAAGAATAAGAGTGATTCTAAAGTAATCTTTACCGCGGAAAAATAATATATCTGTTATTATATAAATAGCAAAGGAAGGATTGAAGATGGATATTAAGAAATTATCTGAAAACCCCGTTGTTTGTAAGGCTAAGGACGCTTGTAAATCCTTGTCTGACCTCAGACTGAAAAAGGACTATGAAATGACTCTCAGTCTTTATGACAAAAAATCCCCCGACACTCCCGAATGCACTCACACGCTCAAAGGCTCGTCTGACCACAGCCTTATGAAAATGCTTGCGGTAGTTGGCGTTATTTCTATCACTCTGTCGGCTATCTGCTGTGTTTGCTCACTCTTTAAGGACTGATAATTTCACGAAAAAGAGAGCCGTTTTCTCGACCGAGGAGCGCGCTCTCTTTTGCTGATAACTCTATACGAAAGATTTTATTTATGATTGAGATACTTTATCAAGATAATGACATACTCGTCTGCGTAAAGCCAGCGGGCACGCTGTCCGAGCTGAGCGAGGATAGCCGCAGTCTTCCTCGGCTGATATGCGAGGAATACGATGTCCTCTCGCTTTTTACCGTACACAGACTTGACAGAGAGGTCTCGGGGGTCATGGTATACGCAAAGAACGCGAGCTCCGCAAAGCGTATGTCGGAGCTTATAGCAAGCCGTGATTTTCGCAAGGAATATCTTGCGGTCATTGAGGGGAAACCCGAGAGGGATAGTGACACTCTTACCGACCTGCTGTTTCATGATGCTCGCAGAAACAAGACTTACGTTGTGGATAGACGCAGAGGCGGAGTCAAGGAAGCATCTTTGGAATATACAGTTCTCTGTTACAGAGAGGATACATTTCTTGCGCGGATAATTTTACATACGGGCAGAACTCACCAGATAAGGGTACAGTTCGCCTCGCGCGGACATTCGGTGCTCGGCGACCGCAAATACGGCGCAAAAACAAAGAGCTCAGCTATAGCGCTCTGCTCCCACAAGATAGAATTTTCTCATCCAGCCTCGGGCAAGAAGGTATCCTTTTCATATCTTCCGCTTGCGGAAGGCATCTGGGGCGAATACGCTGATATATTGAAAAATAACGGCGCAGACGGTTGATCCGTCCGCGCCGTTTAGCTATGTATGTTTTTTTTGCATTTATTTGACATACCCGTCAGGGTCGTCAAGTATATTATACATCAAATTGTAAACATCAATATTCTTTATAATATGCTGAGATGAATAATAGTCAAATTCCGAGAAATCCACCTCTATTCCGTAAACGAAAAGACCAACCTTGGAATTCGTGTGACCTGCCGAGGACCAATTATAATAAATTCCGTCAAACGACTTGGAGAACATTTTGTCACAAGAAACGTTAAGCCCGCCTGTTTCGTGATCGGCGGTTATCAATATCGCGGTGTCGGTACGGTCACCAAGCCAATCAAGTATCGCCTCTACCGTATCATTGAGACTTATCATACTGTCTACCATTCCCTCGAAATCATTATTTGGGAATATTTATCTATATGTGCCTGCTCGATCATCAGCACGAAGCCGTCTTCGTCCTTATCGAGAAATTCAAGCGCTTTAACGCTTACGTCACAAAGCTCTGTGGTCGCTTCCATTCCGCCGAGCGAAAACTGCCAATAAGCCTTACTTGCCGAAAGGGTATCGTCTATATTGGAAAAATCGTCACAGTATTCGTACCCCGCTTGTTCTATCTGGCTCTTGCGGGAAGTGCATTTACTGTCTATATGTCCGCAGAGGAGGTCAACGTCAGACTCGAGCTGTGACAGGACCAAAGCGTCCGACGCGCTACGGCTTAGATTGTGAGCTGAAAAAGCCGAGGGAGTTGCGCCGTAAAGCGTATCGGTAGTTACCACACCGGTAGCTTTATCTTCGGCTAATGCTTCGTCAAGGATAGTTTCCACCTCATCACCCATGTGATTCATACCTATGTATCCGTTAACCGTCAGATTTCCAGTAGCCAAAGCGGTACCTGCCGCCGCGGAATCTGTGAGTACGGGACCGTGACCGCCGGTATTCACGGAATCGGTGTTGACGCTCGTATATTGCCAACTTGTAAATTCAAAATCCTCACCTTGATACATCTCCCCTGCCGAGATATGTTCGATTCCCATACCGTCACCGATTATGAGGATTATATTTTTTATTTCATTCTTTGTCTTGTCAGCAGGTTTGTCGCCTGTTGTAGTAGCGGCGGTGGTAATAAGAGTCGTGGAAGAGCTACTTACCGGATTTTCGCTACCCTTTGCGCAGGAAAATAACGAAAGCATCATAAGAGCTATAAGCAAGCACGATATTATCCTGCAAAAACGTTTTTTCATAATTATTTCCTCCGTTTGATTTTCGTACGGCACAGAACTCAGAGCATCAGCGTATCTTTAAGTATTGTAGCAAATCTCCTCAATTTTGTCAACAACAAACCACAAAATGTTGCGGAAATAATGAGCACCTCACACCTTGACAAAATGGGGAAATACCCTTATAATTATATAGATAAACAAAATTCAGGAGGACGTGTGATGGAGAGGATACAAAGCTTCTGCGTTGACCACGACTATATAACCGAGGGCATATATATATCCCGAATCGACGGTGATGTCACCACCTTTGATATGCGTACCCGTAAGCCGAACCGCGGCGACTATATGGATAATATAACTATGCACTCATTTGAGCATATGTTTGCTACGTACATTAGAAATTCTGCCATAGGCGGCAACGTAATATATTTTGGACCTATGGGGTGCAGGACGGGCTTCTATTTGCTGACGAGAGGCCTTTCGCCAGAGACGGTTCTCGGCGAGGTGCTTCTCTCGCTTGAGAAGATAATTGACCACGAGGGCGGTGTTTTTGGCGCAACACGCAAGGAGTGCGGAAATTATCTTGAGCTTAGCATTACTGCAGCGAAAAGGGAAGCGGAGAGATATCTTGCGGTGCTTAGGGACAGGGCAAATGATTTTGTCTACCCCACGGGAGAGGAGAGCATGAAATGATTGGAATAATCGGAGCTATGAGGATAGAGGTCGAGGCGCTTTGGGCGGCTATGACCGACAAAAAACGTGATGATATCAGCGGTATCGAGTTTGTCAGCGGTAAGCTCTACGGTGTTGATGCCGTGGTGGCGCAGTGCGGTATAGGCAAGGTGTTTGCCGCTACTTGCGCTCAGACGATGATACTCAGATATGGAGCAGACACGGTTATCAATACGGGTGTTGCGGGAACGCTCACCTCAGAACTTAGCGTGGGAGATATAGCCGTATCCTCAGCGTGCGTTCAGCACGATATGGACACCTCGCCCCTCGGCGATCCCGTGGGACTTATATCGGGGATAAATATAATAGAGATACCTGCCGACTTGGAGCTTTGTTCGGCAGTCTGCAAGGCGGCGGACACGCTTGGGATCAACTGCCTCGCGGGAGTTATTGCCTCGGGAGACTGCTTCGTAAGCAGTAGAGACAAGAAAAAATACATTACCGATACCTTCGGCGCTCTCGCGTGTGAGATGGAGGGCGCGGCGATAGCGCATGTCTGCTACATAAATAAGGTTAAGTTCGTGGTTATCAGAGCAATATCCGATAGCGCCGACGGCTCTGCCGAAATGGATTACGGCGAGTTCGCAAAGCTCGCCGCCGCACGCTCGGCAAGTGTGGTCAGGTTATTGTTGGAGGATAGTGAATGAGGATATATAATATATAAGGGGGAACCTTTTGAGGAAAGGTTCCCCCTTTGACCCCCTCCAAACCTTTTTAATGCAGGGGTAGATTATAAGATATAGTGTGCGCTAAATTTGAGATAACCCTTTGTTTTAAGTTTCTTGAAAGAGGGGTGAAAGGGGAGAGAACTTCTCGCAAGAAGTTCTCTCCCCTAAAAACCACGTAAAATTAACTTTTCACTAAAGATGAAAACTTTTGCTTCGCGGCGGATATCTTGGTATCCTCCGCCTTTTCTGTTTTATACCAGCCATTAGAGGACATAGTCTCAAACAGCTCATTTTTTATTGCGTGTTCGTCGTTAAGAATTCCCGAGAGACAGTTCATCACCTCGGTAGTCTCGCATTCGCATAGGAAGGTATTATACGCCGAGGTCATATGCTTTTCGCTAGTGAGAAGGTCGGTCATTTTTGCCTGATCGTCAAATTGGTTGTTCTGCGTCATTTCTATCTCTCCTTACTTCAAGTTTGAAACCATTTCGTCATAGTGGCGCTGGTGTCGGCAGGCGAGCTGCTCGTACTTTGCCGATATTGAGTTGTCCTCGGCTTCAGTCGCGAATTGAGTGTATTTCGCGATGATGTTTTTCTCCATAGAGAGAAGATCTGAGAGACCGTTTAATTCTTTTGAAGTTATTTGTGCCATTTTTATCCTCCCAAAATGATATTGCTTATATTTTGCGCGGATTTGGCGGATATATACCTGTCTTGGATTTTTTAGAGGAATTTCTTCAGCTTTTCTATGCTGCCGTCCTCGAAGTCGGCTATCTCTCTGGCTAGCTTCAGCGCATCCTCTGAGCACTGACTGTTCTCGTACTCCCGTACTATCTTCGTCATATCGGTCATACCCATAGTCGCGCCTTCTATCACCATTTGGGCTAAGTGACTTGACGTGGAATCTGTCATAGTATTCAGTGCCATTCCAAACTTTGCTGACATTTTAGTCATTATACCCTCCTCGCGAGGCTTTCCTCCACAGTCGTATATCATCTTTCCTACCCGATTGCCGTAGCTTTCGTACTGCTCGAGCTGATTTGTCAGCTCCTGTCGCAGACCGTCGTCCTTAACGCGTGACATTATATTCACCATAGAATCAGAGCCCATTTTGACGTTCTTATACATTCTGTCAAGCATTTCGGTATTGACAGAGCATCTTTTATCGTTGTTCATAGCTTATCTCCGTAAAACAAAAAGATATACGCACGTTCGGTACGTATATCTTTTATTATTCTCTCAAGTTTGTATTTTATCCTAAATTCCGCCTATTTTTTGCGCTCTTATGTCATTCCCGCGGAACACGATAGGCAGATATTCGCCAAAGAGGCGGCTGGTTATTCTGTCGCCGTATCTGGCGGTCAGCTCGTGCCTGTCGAGATTTGTGTTTATTATGGTAGACTTTCTCGCTATCATACGCGAGTTTATGATATCGTAGATGCAGGAGAGTGTGAATTGATTTGTGAGTTCGGTGCCGAAATCGTCGATTATCAGCAGGTCGGCATCATAATATCTCGATAGGTCGGCGGATTTTTGCGAGGTCCCGTCGCCAAACCTCTTGTTTTCAAAATCGGATATCATTCCGCAGGACGTGACGTAGTGAACGTCAAATCCGCGCTCTATCACCCTTACCGCGATAGATGTGGAGAGGTGCGTCTTTCCAAGACCTGTTTTACCAATGAACAAAAAGTTCTTGTATGTATCCTGGGCAAATTCGGAAGCGTATTTTTTAAGACCTTCGAGAACTCGGCTCATCTGGGCGAAGTTTGCCTCAGTGTCCTTGTAATAGTCCAAGGAGAAGTTGTCAAAGGATTGCGTCTGCATAAGTCCGTATATGCCCGAGGAACGGTATCCCGCCATAATTAGCGCGTGTCTCATACAGGAGCACATCTTGGTATCAACGTATCCCGTGTCTCCGCACGCCTCGCATTCGTAGTGAACGTCAGTGTAGTCAGCGGGATAGCCATATGCTTCAAGTATTTTAGCCCTCTCGGCTGTGAGCAGCTCGTTTTCACGTCTTATTTCGGAAATTCTCCCCTCGGAATTATCCTCGCAGACAGCCGACATTATGCGCGCCGCCGTTCCCGAGAGATATCTGTCAAGTGTTCTCAGCTCGGGTATCTTCTCGTAAAGCTCTGCGCAACGGGCATCAGCCGCCTCGCGCGCCTTCAGATATTTTTTTGAGTATTCTTCGCGTATGCGAATGAAATCTTCGCTGTTAAATCCCATAAAATTCAACCTTTCAGAAATTATTGCGCGGCGTATTAAAGGTCGTCAAACGACCTTTTGAGCGCGGCGGCAAAGAATTCGTCTGTATCAAAGCTTTTCGGGGGGTGAGAGCCACCCTCCAACTTGTTTTCCTTTTTCGCCGCCTCAGCCGTCACGATACTGTCGTATGTAAGAAGTCCCGCGGCATACCAATTTTCAAGTATGCTGTTTGCGTAGGCGGGGGCGGGGGAGTGGGTGGCGTCTACGGTTATATCGTATGCCAGACGGATACACTCTATATCGTAACCCATATTGTCTATCCAGCTCTTCAGGAATTTTTTCTCCTTTGAGGTGAGTGAGCGTCCCGTCATTCCAAACATAGATCTCACTGCCGCTTCTGTCTTTGAGTAATCTTCCAGCTTACAGAGCCTTGCCTGAAGCGCGTCAATGTCGGTGATGCCCTCGTCGTAAAGCGAGAAGGCTATCTGCTCGGCGTATCTGAGCGACCTCTTACCCATTTTTACCATGTGGGAGAGAATTATTATAACGCTTGGCTCGTCAAAGCCGATATAATCCACCATTCCAACGAGAATATTCACCTCGTGGGTGTTGAATATCTTTCCGACTACGCGCTGAGCCTCGTCTATAAATTCCGCAGTGATATGTCTTTTTTCTATAAGCTCGGCAAGCTCGGACGAGGAGTATGAGGGCATCTCGCTTCCTCGCTCCAGCTTTCCGCCGCGGTGAGCGTCGGTGACGGTTGGGATGTCTGCAGTTTTTTTGTTATCCTCTGCTTTCGGGGAGTTCTTTCTGCTCTTTTTGATAAGTCCCGCCCCACACCAATATTTTACCGACGCGTCAAACTCGCTCTCGGTTATCTCGAGCTTACGAATGATATCGGAGTAATCGGCATTCTCGTCATTCGAGCTGAGCGCCAGAGCGAGCACTACACGAAGGTCGTTCTCGTCAGCGGAACGCAGAGCGTTGAAGATGCTGTCTGACAGAGGAAACTCTTTATCGTTAAATTTTAATTTTTCGTTTTTTTTCATTTTGAGGTCTTGTCCTTATCGTTTTTCTTTGCCGCTATTTCATAGCAGAGAGTCATAAGCGAGTCACCGATATGGACGTTTTCTATCACCACGCTGTCGTTATTCAGCTCTTTTCCCGTGAAATTCCAGATACCGAGAACGGAGGTCTTGGAAAGTCTTTCTGCCGCCTGCGCCGCGCATTCCTTGGGAAGCGTGAGGATAGCTATGTGTATATCGTACTTCTTGAATATTCTCTCGATATCGTCGGTGTGAAATATTTCGGCGTTGCCGACCTTTTTTCCTATCAGCGAGGGGGAGACGTCGAACATAGCCACCACGTCAACGCCACGCTTTTCAAACATAGGGCTGTGGACCAGTGCAGTTCCTAGATTTCCCGCGCCGATGACTGCCGCGCGGAAGCCACAGCTGACACCGAGTATCTCGCATATCTTTGAGTAGAGGAAATTCACGTTATATCCGTATCCCTGCTGACCGAAGCCGCCGAAGCAGTTGAGGTCCTGTCTTATCTGGGAGGCGGTCACGTTCATCATACGCGAAAGCTCCGCCGAGCTGACGCGTGTCTTGCCCATACGTATCAACTCTCTGAGGTATCTGAAATATCTTGGCAGACGGTGAATGACCGCGCTGGACACAGCGGGCTTGTCGCCTTCAGTCTTATGAAGAACTTCATCTTCTATGGATATATCATTTTCAGGTTTCATAGCATATAGGCCCTTTCTTTATGATTTTTACATTTATATGTTATCGTTTGCAGAGGCGTTGAGCTCCGTCCCCGAAATATTTCCCGCGAGAAATTCAAAATATCCCGCCGTTGCTACCATCGCCGCGTTGTCTCCGCAAAGAGATATTCTTGGAACGAACAGTCGCGCTCCTCTTTTAGAGCACATCTGCTCAAGCTCACGCCGTATATGCGAGTTTGCCGCCACTCCGCCCGCAAGCACCAGCTTGTCCGAACTC
>JAZQWY010000119.1:0-8487 GCA_045632545.1 Eubacteriales bacterium
TACCCATTCAACTCTCGTACGTTCTTTCTCGATACCGAGATAATCGAGCATTGAGAAAAGGAGCGCCATTCTTCTTCTAGTGTAGTAGTTACCCGAGGTGTAGTGGCAGTCACCGGGGTGGCAGCCGCAAATGATAACGCCGTGCGCGCCTCTCTGAAACGCGCGGAGAATGAAGGTGGGGTTTACTCTGCAAGAGCAGGGAACGCGGATTATCTTTACGTCCGCGGGGTAATTAAGACGGTTATTTCCCGCAAGGTCAGCGCCCGCGTAGGAGCACCAGTTACAGCAGAAGGCGACTATAAGCGGGTTATATTCTTTTACTTGCATATCGCGTCTACCTCCGCCATAAGTTGTTTGTTAGTGAAGCCCTTGAGGTCCATAGCTCCCGACATACAAGCGACGGTACAAGCACCACAACCCTGACAGACTGCCTCGTTGACCTTAGCTACGCGACGTATCTTAGTAGTCCTGTCGGGCATTCTGAATTCTTTGTTAATATAGGAAATTGCGCCGTAGGGACATACCTTTTCACAGGTGGAGCAGCCGTTGCACATCAGCTCGTCGGAATGAGCCACGCAGGGATTGCCCGTCAGCTTATCCTTGCAGAGAAGTCCGATGACCTTAGATGCCGCCGCACCCGCCTGAGATACCGTTTCGGGGATATCCTTCGGTCCCTGACAAGCTCCCGAGAGAAATACACCCGCCGTGGGGCTCTCTACTGGGCGGAGCTTGGGGTGAGCCTCGGTGAAGAAATCGTTTGTGTCCATACTTGCCGTCAGCATAGTAGCAAGGGAGCGAGCTGATTTATCTGGCTCTATAGCGGCAGCGAGTACTACCATATCAGCATCTATATGGAGTTGCTTTCCGTCGATGAGGTCAGATGCCTGAACCTTCAGCTTTCCTCCCTCGGGGGAGACCTTACCTACCATACCCTTTATATAGTGTACGCCGTATTCCTCAACCGCGCGGCGATAAAATTCGTCAAAGTTTTTACCTGGAGTACGAACATCTATGTAGAAAACGTAAACGTCGGTGTCGGGATACTTGTCGCGTATCAGCATCGCGTGTTTTGCCGTATACATACAGCATATCTTGGAGCAATACTCCTTGCCCTTTTCGGCGCAAGCTGAGCAACGTGAGCCTACGCACTGTACGAACACAATAGTGTGAGGATGCTCTCCGTCAGAGGGACGCAGAAGTGTTCCGCCCGTAGGACCCGCGGCGTTCATCAGACGCTCAAGCTCAAGCGAGGTGATAACGTCCTTTGACTGTGAGTACGCAAATTCGTCGAATTTATCCATAGAAATGGGGTTAAATCCTGTCGCTACCACGATAGCGCCGTATTTTTCCTTAATAAATTCGTCCTGCGCCTTGTAGTCGATAGCGCCCACCGTGCAGACCTTCGAGCAGACCCCACACTTGCCCGATTTGAGCATAGTACACCAGTCGGGGTCGATAGTCGCTACCTTAGGTACAGCCTGCGCGAAGGGAATGTATATAGCGCGGCGGTTGTCCATACCGAGGTTGAACTCGTTTGGCACTTTTTTCTGAGGACATTTTTCGGTGCAAAGACCGCACCCTGTACAGATATCCTCCTTGACATAACGAGCGCGGCGCTTGATGGTGACATCAAAGTTTCCAACAAACCCGCTGACGTCTGTCACCTCGCTGTAAGAAAAGATACGGATATTTTCGTTTTGCGCTACGTCTACCATTTTAGGCGTGAGGATACAAGCGGCGCAGTCAAGCGTGGGGAAGGTCTTGTCAAGCTGAGCCATCTTACCGCCGATTGTCGGCTTTGTCTCAACGATATCAACGGGGAAGCCCGCGTCCGCTATATCAAGCGCGGTCTGTATACCCGCGATACCGCCGCCGATAACGAGGGCGCGCTTGGTAACAGGGCTCTCGCCCGGTGTCAGAGGCGAGTTAAGATTTACTTTGGCGATAGCGGCTCTGCCGAGGATTATTGCTTTTTCCGTGCCCCTGGGGATATCCTTATGTACCCAGGAGCACTGTTCGCGGATATTGGCTATCTCTACCATATAGGGGTTAAGTCCCGCGGCAGCCGCCGTTTTTCGGAAGGTGACCTCGTGCATACGTGGTGAGCAGGAGCAAACCACGATACCTGTCAGCTTATGCTCGGCGATAGCTTCCTTTATCATATCCTGTCCAGATTGGGAGCACATATATTGATAATCTGTGGAGACAACAACGCCCGCCTCTCGCTTCAGCGCCTCGGCAACCGCCTTTACGTCCACCGTTGCGGCGATATTAGTACCGCAGTGGCAGACAAATACACCTATTCTTTGCATAGCCTTATGTCTCCTTTCTCATTTGGTATATTTTCTCATCGCGCTGACTATAGCCTGCTGTGGCATCTCGTCGTCAAGCAGAGAGGGAATATCGTCGGCACTTAGATGATTTTTGCCCTTTTCACGAATTACGGTGAGCCTGATAGCCTCGATAAGCTTTGCGGGTTCTACTTCGCGGGGACAGCGGTCCACACACGCGAAGCAGGATAGGCACTTGTATATCGACTCTGAGCTTAGCAGAGGTTCTATATTGCCTGTTTCTACCATATATACGAATTGATGTGGATGATATTCCATCTCGTCATAGGAGGGGCAGGTTGCCGAGCATTTTCCGCAGCGCATACATTTGAGGGGATTGACGCCGCTCATACGCAATATTTGTTCCTTGCGGCGTTCCGCTTTATTCTGCATCTTGGACCTCCTTTACGCCGAGAGCCTCGGCGAGTAATTCGGTGAAGTATATAACGGGGATAGAGCTTCCGTTTTTTGTGAGGTTGTATTTACAAAGCGGGCAGGCGGTGACGATCATATCCGCGCCGTGAGATGCCGCACTGTCGGATACGGCGTTGCTTCTCCTTTTAGCCGCCGCGGCATCTTCAAGCGCGATATATCCTCCGCAGCACTCGTTTCTTAAGGGGTATATCACGGGCTCTGCGCCGAGTGTGCGGATAAAGTCCTCGATTAC
This sequence comes from Eubacteriales bacterium, assembly GCA_045632545.1. Taxonomy (GTDB): domain Bacteria; phylum Bacillota; class Clostridia; order Oscillospirales; family CAG-272; genus HGM12713. The sequence goes on from JAZQWY010000119.1 coordinate 2,998, forward strand.
CGTGGGGTTTTCCACGTCATCAAAGCTCATCACCTTGCCTGGGCGAAGCAGGAGACAGCCGTAATAAGCGGCTATCTTACGTCCTGTAAGCGGATTTTTCACCGTAGCCTTGAGCTTGTCAAATCCAACGGTGTCACGAAGCAGCTCCAGATAGTGCAGTACCTGTGTCTCTCCGTTGTAAGGCTCTTTGGCGTCCTTGTCCTGAGCCATATATAGATTTACCTTTGCGGCAAAGTCCGCATCGGTCTGAATTGCGCGGTTCGTTTGCTTTATAACATTATGACACGCCGAACACACCGTCACTAAGGGCTGATCCGCGTCTCTTGCCGCCATGAGCGCGCGGACGCTGGAGAGCTTCGTGGCGATCTCGTCACTTGCGTTTACGAAAACGCCGCCGCAACACTGCCAATCCTCTATCTCGCAAAGCTCAACGCCGAGTATCTCGGCGCACTTTCGGGCATAGAAGTCAAGATCCTTTGCCTTGGTGCGGAGGGTGCATCCGGGGAAATAGGTTACTTTCATTGTTTACCTCCAATAAGATCGAGATCATACCATCTGCTCGGGGTGGAAAACCTCGTCAAATTTTTCCGCACTCAGGAAGCCTAGCTCAACGCAAGCCTCCTTGAGCGAAATGTTATCCTTATAAGCCTTCTTTGCTGTCTTTGCGGCGTTCTCGTATCCGATATAAGGATTGAGCGCCGTCACGAGCATCAGAGAGTTGTGGAGATTGTGGTGCATCTTTTCCTTATCCGCGACAATACCTACGGCGCAATTATCGTTGAAGGAAACGATAGCCTCGGCAAGCAGGCGGGCGGATTGCAGGAAATTATAAGCGGCAACAGGCATAAATACGTTAAGCTCGAAATTGCCTTGAGAAGCGGACATAGATACAGCTACGTCGTTACTCATCACCTGTACCGCCACCATAGTGACAGCCTCGCATTGCGTGGGATTTACCTTGCCTGGCATAATAGATGAACCTGGTTCGTTCTCGGGAATACGTATCTCACCGAGACCGTCGCGAGGGCCCGAGGCGAGCCAACGAATGTCGTTAGCTATCTTCATCATATCGCAGGCGGTCGCCTTTATAGCGCCGTGAGCGAAGACGAGCTCGTCCTTGGACGTAAGCGCGTGGAATTTATTCTCAGCGGTGACGAATGGCTTTCCCGTAAGCTCCGCTACCTTCTTTGCCACAAGCTCGGAGAAGCCTGCGGGGGCATTTAACCCCGTACCTACCGCCGTTCCGCCGAGGGCAAGCTCGTACAGAGGCTTAAGAGACATTCTGAGAAGCTCGGCGTCTCTTTCAAGAGAGGCGCGCCAACCGCTTATCTCCTGACTGAATTTGATTGGGGTAGCGTCCTGAAGGTGCGTACGTCCGGACTTAACTATACCCTCGTTCTCGCTTTCGAGTCTTTTGAAGGTAGTGATGAGAACCTCGATAGCGGGGAGGAGCTTATCCTCAATAGCGATGACTGCCGAGATATGCATAGCGGTGGGGAAGGTGTCGTTTGAGGACTGACTCATATTGATGTCATCATTGGGGTGGCAGAGCTTTTTGCCAGCGAGTTGATTTGCTCTGTTGGCTATGACCTCGTTGGCGTTCATATTCGACTGCGTTCCCGAGCCCGTCTGCCATACGACGAGAGGAAAGTGGCTGTTAAGCTCACCCGAGATGACCTCGTCGCAAGCGGAAGCGATAGCCGTCAGCTTTTCCGCCGTCATCTTTTCTGGCTTCAGCTCGGCATTGGCTAGAGCCGCCGCTTTTTTCAGAATTCCAAAGGCGTGTGTAATTTCTCTTGGCATAGTCTCAATGCCAACGCCTATCTTAAAGTTTTCAGAGCTTCTTTGTGTCTGAGCCGCCCAAAGACGGTCAGCGGGCACTTTCATCTCGCCCATAGAATCATGTTCAATACGGTATTCCATAATTATCACCTTTCAGCTGTTAAAATTATATGTCCAGAGACTTGATAGTCTGTTTCAGCACGTCAGCGCTGTGGCGAAGCTTCATTACCTCGTCATCGGAGAGGGGGACGTTTACCTTGCTACGAACCCCTTCGCGTCCTACAAGGTTAAGAGTGCTGAGGCATACGTCATTGATTCCGTATTCGCCGTGCATCATCGTGGAAACGGTCATAGTCGTGTCAAGACCGCCGAGCAGACACTTGCATATGTGGCATACAGATACCGACACCGCATAGAAGGTTGCGCCCTTACGCTCGATAACTCGCGCTCCCGATTTTCTTACGTACTGTTCTACTTCCTCAAAGTTGAGTATGGGATTTGCAACTCCGGGTGTTACTATAGCGCTGTGACATTCCGCTATCGGAACGTTGGAGATATTGGCGATAGACCACGGAACGAAGGAAGAATCGCCGTGCTCACCGAACACATACGCGTGAACGTTTGTCTGATTTATGTGATAATATTCGGCAAGTCTTGCGCGCAGACGCGACGTATCGAGAATAGTTCCTGAACCGATGATTCGGTTTTCGGGAAGCCCGGATAGCTTATTGAACGTGTATGTAAGAATGTCCACAGGGTTGCTTACGATAATATACGAGGCATCGGGGGCATATTTTGTTATCATTGGAATTATCTCTTTTGTGACGTCAACGTTTATCTGAGCGAGATCGAGCCTTGTCTGACCTGGTTTTCTCGCGACTCCCGAGGTTACGATGACAATATCAGAGCCAGCGGCGTCGCCGTAGTCGCCCGCATATACCGAGCAAGCACCGCAAAATGGCGTACCCTGACAGATATCAAGCGCCTCTCCGAGAGCCTTTTCATTGTTGATATCGATCATAACGATCTCAGAAGCAATACCCATTACAGTCAATGTGTATGCGACAGTAGAACCCACGCTTCCGCTTCCGATGATGGATATTTTGTTCATAATAAAGTTTCCTTTTCACACGTTTTTTATTTGTTTTAGACGACCCTCGACAAGAATTAATAACAGTTTGAATCATTATATCATATTCCCCAAATAAAATCAATAGATAAAGCGGAAAATTGATATTTTTTTGTCATTCTTTCTGAATGTAATTATTGGGTTTTATGTGGTTGAAAAATATTGACAGAATAAGCAAAATGTTATATAATACTTATGTATATAAATAAATTATCGACATACATCATACCTTAAGGAAAGGAAGAATAAAAAATGGCTTTTTATCTTCACGGTGTACATCTTCCCCATAGAAAGCATACGGCGGGCACCGAAGCGGTAAGGATGACCCCTCCTAAAACTGTGATACTGCCTATGTCTATGCACATAGGGAAGCCCTCAAAACCGATAGTTAAGGTGGGGGATATTGTGAATGTGGGCACGCTTATCGCGGAACAGGACGGCTTTATATCCTCTCCTGTCTATTCAAGCGTGTCGGGAAAGGTTGTCAAAATATCCGATTTCCTTCTCTCAAACGGCTCCAAGACCTCAGCTGTAGTTATCGAGTCGGACGGCGAGATGACACCTGACGAGAATATCAAAGCTCCCGTGATAGAATCAAGTGAGGACTTGCTGAACGCTATCAGAGACAGCGGTATCGTCGGTCTTGGCGGCGCGGGATTTCCTACCTACGTTAAGTTCAAAGCGGACCCCGATAAAATAGATGAGCTTATTATAAACGGCGCGGAGTGCGAGCCTTATATCACCAGCGACTCGAATACTATGGTAAATCAGTACGAGGATATGGCGACCGCCATAAGTGTTATAAAAAAATACTTTACCATAAAAAGAGTCGTCATAGGTATAGAGGGGAATAAAAAGGCGGCAATATCCTCCATGAGGCGTTTCGCACAGAACGATCCCTGCATAAGTGTCAAGGTACTGCCATCGCTCTACCCTCAAGGCGGTGAGAAGGTGCTCGTATATCATACGGTAGGGAAGAAGATACCTATGGGCAAGCTTCCCGCAGATGTTGGCTGCATAGTCTGTAACTGCACGACCATTGCGGCTATAGGGCGTTATGTAAAAACGGGAATGCCCCTTGTGAACAAATGCGTTACGGTTGACGGTGGCGCAGTCAAAGAGCCTAAGAACGTCATAGCTCCGATAGGTACGCCTATCTCCGAGCTTTTCGAGTTTTGCGGAGGACTGACTGAAGCCCCCGCCAAGGTGCTTTACGGCGGTCCTATGATGGGGATAACCGTTCCTGATTTGAGTTATCCCGTGATAAAGAATACGAACGCCGTTCTGGCTCTGAGTGAAAAGGAAGCGAAAATGCCGAAGGAGACGGCATGTATTCGTTGCGGCTCATGCGTAAATACCTGTCCTTTTGGTATAAACCCAGCGGGAATAGGCAGAGCGTATGGTAGGCGCGACGCAGAGGCACTTGAGCGGCTGAATGTAAATCTGTGTATGGAATGCGGTTGCTGCAGCTTCGTTTGCCCCGCTAACAGACCTATAGTTCAGACGAATAAGCTGGCTAAGGCGTATATCAGAGAGGAAAAGGCGAAGGAGGGAGGAAAATAATGACTTCACAGATGCGTATTTCTGTTTCTCCGCACATTCACAGCGGACGTTCTACGTCGGGGATTATGCGTGACGTTATTATAGCGCTCCTTCCCGCGGCGATAGCGGGTACGGTGATATTCGGGCTTCGCTCTCTCGCCGTTATCCTCGTATGCGTGGCGAGCTGCGTGCTGTCGGAATTTATATTCAATATCATAGTAAAAAAAGAGCAGACGGTGGGCGACCTGAGCGCGGCTGTCACAGGACTTTTGTTAGCGCTCAATCTGCCCGCGAATGTACCGCTGTGGCAGGCTGTTATCGGAAGCGTTTTCGCCATTATCGTAGTAAAATGTCTCTTTGGCGGAATAGGAAAAAATCTTGTAAATCCCGCCATTACGGCGAGAGTGTTTATGATAATCTCCTTTGGCGCGATAGCTGCGCCTGCTTTTCCAAAAAGCGCGGTGGATACCGTCTCGGGCGCTACCCCCTTGGCTGAGATAGCGGAGGGGAGGATCCCCTCTCTCGTTGACCTCTTTTTTGGAAGATATGGCGGCGCTATAGGCGAGACCTGCTCACTTGCCCTGCTCATAGGCGGAGCTTATCTACTTGTACGTAATGTGATAAGCTGGCATATACCAGTGGCATTTATCGGGGGTACATACATTCTTTCCTTTTTGTTTGGCGGGTTTGACGCGGTATCGTCTCTCGCTATGATACTTTCGGGAGGGCTGATACTCGGCGCGATATTTATGGCGACCGATTACGTTACCTCGCCGTCCACAGCGTGGGGCAAGGTGATATTTGGTCTGGGCGCGGCGCTTATCACGGTAGCTATCCGCTTCTGGGGTAACTATCCCGAGGGAGTGTCCTTCGCTATACTGCTTATGAATATCATCACTCCATACATTGATATGTGGACGCCGCGGAAGCTGTTTGGAGGTAAGAAGATATGAAAAATCAGATAAAGACAGTAGTAGCTCTCGTTGCTATCTGCGCGGTGGTTGCGGTCATGATGGCGCTTACCAATTATATCACGG
>JAZQWY010000120.1:0-21284 GCA_045632545.1 Eubacteriales bacterium
AATGAATCAAAGTTGGTTGCAAAAGAGAAGGTTGATACTTTCCTTATGTCTAACCAAAAATACTTTCCAGCGGAAAAAATGGTGTTTTTGAGAGAGAAGCTTTATAGTATTGAGGAATCGAAATTTTCTATGATTACTGTCATTGAATTAAAGGATCCTACCACGCTTCTGCTGATTTCCTTATTTTTAGGTTCTTTGGGTGTTGACCGTTTTATGCTTAAGGAAACGGGAATGGGCGTTCTAAAACTTTTAACCGCAGGCTGTTGCGGAATTTTGACGATTATTGACTGGTTTTCTGTTCAAAAGAAGGCTAAAGAGTATAACTTTAATAATTTGATGATGCTACTGTAATATTATACTTTATGAAAGACCTCGTAAAAAGACATACCATTTATATTTTGATTATATGTCTTTACGTAGCTGTGATAACTATATTTCAAATTGGCTGTCCGTTGGTATACTTTTTTGATATTCCTTGTTTAGCTTGCGGAAGCACAAGAGCTATTATATCTTTACTTAGGCTGGATATTAGGGGGTATTTTTATTATCACCCTTTAGCAATTCCTTTAGGAATTGCCATATTGTTGCTGTTTCACCTCAGGTGTTTTCGTAGAAAACGATTAATACAGTTATTTGCTTTTATTATTTTGTTTGCTAACATCGTTCTTTATTTGTGGCGGTTCGATTTTTTGCTTGAGATTGTCTGAAGTTATTTAGCATATTATAGTTATCTGTGGCAGGGCGTTTTATATAATAGAAGTGTCTATTTCAAACGTATTTTCTGAAGCGTTTGGAATAGGCACTTTTGCGTTTTTTTATATTTATTTTTTAGTTTTTCCTATTTAGTTGTATACAAAATCGAGAAAATATGGTACAATTAAGTGATAGTATCGAAAAAAGTGTAAAAATGCGAAAGGATGTCTGACATATGGACAAGAAAAGGTACGGAGAGCGCCGCGACAGACGAAATGACGGCTTCAAGGGCGACCGTAATAATATGAGAAACAGACGTGAAGATAACAATATATCCGAGGAGCCTTCCGAGAACGTAGTCGTGGGGCGTAACGCAGTGCGTGAGCTGCTCAAGTCTGGTAGAGACGTGGACAAGATATTCGTTCAGCGAGGTGAGCGCGAGGGCTCTATCGTTGTGATAGTTGCTGAGGCGGTGGAGAAGAAGATACCCGTCATTGAGGTGGACAGGATAAAGCTTGATAAAATGTCGGGCTTTACACCCCATCAGGGCGTTGTGGCTATGGCGGCGGAGAAGGAATATTGCTCGGTTGAGGATATACTTGATATCGCAAAGGAGCGAGGAGAGAGACCGCTGATAGTTATCTCAGACGGAATATCCGACCCACATAATTTGGGAGCGCTTATAAGATGCGCCGAGGGCGTGGGCGCTCACGGTATAATCATACCAAAAAGACGCGCTGTGGGACTTACGCCCGTGGTGGCAAAGGCATCGGCGGGCGCGATAGAGCATATGGCGATAGCTAAAGTGCCGAATATTGCCGCTTGTGTTGAGGAGTTGAAGGAAAAGGGTATTTGGGTCTTCGCGGCGGAAGCGGGCGGAGAGGCTTATTATAATACCGATTTCAAATGTCCCTGCGCGCTTGTATTCGGAAGCGAGGGAGACGGAGTCTCCAAGCTCGTTAAGGACAGGGCGGATTATATCGTGTCGATACCTATGTACGGAAAGGTGAATTCCTTCAACGTTTCAACGGCGGCGGCAATAATTCTCGCAGAGGTATCTAAGCAGCATAGAGAAGGCTGATAATTTATAAAAAGGAGAGGCAAAATGAATAAGGAACAAAATATAGACGATATTCTGAAGCTTCTCAAAAGCTCGTTTTCAGGGGGAGAGGCAGAGGGCGATACCGCGGTGGATACGCCGAAGAATGACGGCGGAGACGGAGATAAGACTCTCACACACGACGAGCTTCAGGAAAGGCTCAAGCAACAGTTTATGAGTGGAGAGCAGGAAAAGAAGATATCCGATGATTACGAATCGGACTCTTTTTCCTATACCCTTGACAGTGATTTTCTTGCGGAAAGCGTGTCCGAGCAGAATGAGGATACGGAAGAAACGCCTGCGGAGCAGGATACGGCTAAAGATGAGGACAACGGTATTCCACCGTTTGACATTGAGGAGGAAGACCTGTCGATTTCCAAGAATGCAGAGGAGGAAGATGACGGACTGCCACCCTTTGACCTGGTTGAGGACGAGCTCTCGCAGACAGAGGATGACGGCGAAGAAATCGTTGACGGTATTGATGACGAGGATACCGAGGACGGTATATTCATTGAAAATGAAGAGGGAGAGATAATACTTCTAAAATCCGAGACGGATGCCGAAGGATATACCGAAGAACACGCCATGGAAGATGACGGCGTTCTCTCTATGCTTGGCGATTTTGAAGAATCTGTTTCAAAAATTGGAGAAGAAATCGAAGAAGTTGAAGAAACGATAGACAAAACAGAAGAAATTATCGAAGATGATTCTCCCGAGCTTTACAGCCGTGAGGGCGGTCAGCTTGCTCTCTTTGAGCAGACTGAGAATAGTGAGGAAGAGACTGTAGCCGAGATTGACGATGCCGAGGAGATGAGCCGAGGAGACGAGCTTCAACTCGCTATGGATTTTGAAGGTGACGACATTGACGAGGCGCATATCGAGCAGAATACAGCGGAAAGCTCGGCAGAGATATCCGATTCGGTGCTTGGTCTTATGTTTGAATTTGGAGATGTCAGCGCCGCGGGAGCGTCACTCGACAGAGAGAGAGTCAATGCTTACGCAAATAAGCAAAGCAAGAGCCGATCGGAGCATATAAATCCCACGGAGGCGTTCGCCTTTGACGGTGAGGAATTTGAGCGAAAGGAGCAGACCGAGGAGCTTTACGCAAAATATATGCACGAGAAGTATTTCACGCTTTTGCGAGTGTTGGGGTGCGGACTGTTTGCTGTAATAATGCTCGCTTACGAGCTGGTGGGATATATCGGCGTTGACCTTGAATATATGAAATACACGTCTGTGTATACGCTCATAGGTATGCAGATACTCGTGCTCTCAGCGTTGTTCGTGTGGAGAGAGCTGATATCCGGCATCAGGAGGGCGTTTACCTTCAAGGCGGGGCGTTGGTCGCTCGTAGCGTTGATATTCCTATTTACGGTAGTGTACGATATAGCGGTGATAGCGATAGGAGCTAAGGATATTCCGCATATGTTTGGAACTGTGGCGTGCGCATATCTGTTCTTTGGAATACTTACAGAATACTTTGCGGTCTGCCGAGAGATAAGGTGCTTCGAGGTCTATTCGTCCGATAGAAAGAAATTTACCTTTGATACCGCCCCCGGGACAGGCTCGTCGGCTGACAAGATGTACCGTGGAGGATTGCCCCAAAATAAGAAGGTCTTCGAGATGAAGGCTATCGACTTCCCGAAGGGATATTTTTCGGCTGTGAACTGCGCCGAGAGCTCCGACACTATAGTGAATTACGCTATAACCCCGATAGTCGTTCTCAGCACGCTGGCTCTGATAGCCTGCGTAATGTTTGGAAATTCCGTGGATACGGCGCTTGGTGCGTTTATGGTAACGCTGACAGTCCTATCGCCGATATCCTCATTTGCCGTGCATACCTTCCCGATATGTAAGGCAACGTCCAAGCTATACAAGCGTGAGTGCGCGGTGGCAGGCGAGGCTATGGCGCGCAAGTACTCAGCGTGCGACTACGTCGTTTTCAGCGATATGCACCTATTTAAGAAGGCGAACATTCATAACAATGGCATAGTTATATATGACGAGAAGAACGCGAGAGAGGTTGTGGAGTACCTTGACGCTCTTTATGGAGCTATAGGCGGACCTATGAGTGGAGCGTTTAGCGGGGTTTCACGTACCGCGCATCAATTAAGGCTTCGCAGAATAGCGAGAAACGGAGTTGAGGCGGCACTAGACGGAAGGCACAGTCTTATTCTTGGAGATGCTGATTTTCTGAAAAGATACGGAATAGTCTTTGAAGGAAGCGGTAAGATGAGAGAAGGCGAGGGAATACTCGGCTTCTCGGTTGACGGAAGGCTATCCGCTAAGCTTTGTCTCAGATATGAGACAGAACCGTTATTTGAGTTGATAGCTCAGCGAATGGAGCAGAACGGTATGAAGTGCGCTATCGAGACCTTCGACCCGATAATAAACGGCGCGTTCGTGGCGGGTTGCCGAAGGGATAGGAGTACCCCTATAAACGTTATACATAAAAACGTGGCGGATTATTATGCTAAGCCGCGACGAGAGACGGGCGAGGATACGGGAATTGTGGTCTGCTCGTCGAGATTTAAGCTGGTAGAGAGCGCGATATGGTGTAAGCGCCTTTGCAAGGTGATTAAGATATGCGGAGTAGCGCAGATAGTTATGTCGATGATACTTTGCGCCGCACTTGTAGCGTCAATATGCCTTGGATTTATGGGATATATCAGTCAGTACGCCGTGCTTCTGTGTCAGGCACTCTGTATGCTACCCGTCCTTGTCGCTATGGCGTTGAAGTTGCCGGGCGATGATTATTTCAACCTTGAAAACGATAAAAAATAAAGTGAAGAAACAGAGAAGATATCAATGAACAGAAATATAAGTACTATACTCAAGTCTGTCTCCAAGCCCGGGAGATACTCGGGCGGAGAATACGGTCGGATAATCAAGAATCGGGACGAGGTAAAGGCGCGGTTTGCTTTCTGCTTTCCCGACACCTACGAGATAGGAATGTCCAATCTCGGCGTGAGGATACTTTACGGCGCGCTTAACGAGCACGACGATATATGGTGCGAGAGAGTTTATACTCCTTGGATAGATATGCAGGAGCAGATGAAGCTGCACGGTATTCCTCTGACAGCTTGTGAGAGTGGAGACGAGCTTACCGCCTTTGATATGGTCGGTTTTACGCTCCAATATGAGATGAGCTATACGAACGTGCTCAATATGCTTGACCTTGCGGGTATTCCGCTGAGAAGCGCGGACAGAGACGACAGTATGCCGATAATCATAGGCGGAGGTCCTTGCGCTTATAATGCTGAGCCCGTGGCAGACTTTTTTGACCTTTTCAATATTGGCGAGGGCGAGGAGATGCTGCCCGAGCTTGTCCGTCTTTACATAAAAATGAAGGACGAGGGAAGATATACCAAGGAGGCGTATCTCCGCGAGGCGGCGAGAGATATTGAGGGCGTGTACGTTCCGTCGCTTTATGAGGTCAGCTACAACGAGGACGGAACTATAAAGGAGTACAAGCCTAAATATGAAGACGTTCCAAGGACTGTCCGCAAGAGGATAATCACCGATATGGATAAATCATACTTCCCGAAGAAGGTGGTTATGCCATATATCGAAACTGTCCACGATAGAGTTATGTTAGAGGTATTCCGTGGCTGTATCAGAGGCTGCCGCTTCTGTCAGGCGGGTATCATATACCGACCAGTGAGAGAGAAGTCTCCCGAGAAGCTGAACGAGCAGGCTAAGTGCCTGTTTGAATCTACTGGGTACGACGAAATATCGCTTACCTCGCTTTCTATCAGCGATTATACCGAGCTTGAGGCGCTTACCGATATGTTGCTTGAATGGACGGACGAGAATATGGTCAGTCTGTCCTTGCCCTCGCTCAGAGTGGACAGCTTTACAAAGCAGCTTATGGAGAAGATAGCGTCTGTACGCTCCTCGTCTCTCACCTTCGCTCCCGAAGCGGGAACGCAGAGAATGAGAGACGTGATAAACAAGAACGTCAGGGAAGAGGACCTTCTGAAGGCGGTGAACGTGGCGTTTGAGGGCGGTAAAAACAAGGTGAAGCTCTACTTTATGCAGGGACTTCCCACAGAGACGCTCGAGGACCTTGAGGGTATATCAAAGCTCGCGTCCAGCGTTGTCGACGCTTATTATAAGTGTCCCACCCGCAACCGCGCGAGACAGCCGCAGGTCACGATAAGTGTGTCCTGCTTTATCCCTAAGCCCTTTACGCCATTCCAGTGGGTGGCTCAGGATACTCTTGAGGTTCTGGAGGAGAAGCAGGAATATCTTGGAAGCAAGGTCACTGACAGAAAGGTGGTATACACTCACCACGACGCAAGAGTAAGTCGAATAGAGGCGGTCCTTGCGAGAGGTGACAGAAGACTTGCGCCCGCACTTGAGCTCGCTTGTAAAGAGGGCTTTAAGTTTGACGCATGGGACGAATGCTTTGACTATGACAGATGGATATCTGTCTTTGAGAGATGCGGTATAGACCCCGCATTCTACGCCAACAGGGAATTTGGTATAGACGAGGTGCTGCCGTGGGATATTATCGACTGCGGAGTGACTAAGGAATTTTTGATAAGAGAGTATAAGAATGCTCTCGGAGAAAAGACCACACCCAATTGCCGCGAAAAGTGCAGTGGGTGCGGAGCAAACAGACTTGGAGGTGAGCGCTCGTGTTGTCCGAAAGCGGGAAAATAACAAGACCTGAGCTTTTGCGAATGCTTCCGCCCCTTGATATGCCTATTACAGTGAGGATAAAATTCTCAAAGGTAGGAAATCTTCAATATATATCGCATCTTGATTTGCAGAGAACGTTCAACCGCGTGCTCGTGCGTTCTGGGCTTCCCGTGTGGTACACGAAGGGATTTAATCCCCACGCAAAGCTCGTGTTTTCAACGCCATTGTCGGTGGGAACGCAGAGCGTGTGCGAATTTCTCGACCTCAGGCTTGATAGGGAGATGTCCTGCGGGGACGTGAAGAATATGCTCAACGCCGAGCTTACCGATGAGATGTATGTTACTGAGGTGTATATTCCCGAGAGTAAATTCTCGGATATCGCCTTTTGCGAATATGAGTACGAGATATGTACCGAGGGTGCTTCTGCGGCTCTGGCGCGGAAGATGGACGAGCTTTTCAGAGAGTCTCCTCTCAATATGGTAAAGAAAACAAAATCGGGCGAGAGGGAAATAGATATAATTCCGCTGATAAGCTCACACTCGGCTGAATACGACACCGATAGCGGTATTATTCATATGAGAGCTATACTCAGCGCTGCTACAGAGAATTTTCTTAACCCCGAGATGCTTATGGCAGCACTGAAGGAAAAGCTGTCAGTTCTTACATCAGACCCCGCGAATGAGTGGTACACCATAATGAGAACGAGGTCACTCAGGGCGGATATGAGCGAGTTCAGATAGTCATGACCACCAGCCGTGCTGGTGGCTTGCACTGCCCCCTTGGGGCATTTCATACGCTGAGCCTATAGGCTCGTCGAATTATCCGCCACTTGCGATAGTTGCCCCACCGCCACAGATGTGGCAATGGTTTAAGCTAACCAAGCCTTCCCCAGCGGGGGAGGTGCCGAGGAACGAGGCGGAGGAGGAGATCAAAAAAAGCAAAACGAAATAATGTAAGCAGTAAAATGCTCTCCTCATCAGTCACCTATCGGTGACAGCTTCTCCGCTGGAGAAGCCTATTCGGTTCCTCGCTTCGCTCGGATAAATAATCTGGGCAAAGCTAAAGCTTTTTCGAACCACCGGCACTGCCGGTGGTTTTCGGAAACCAAAAAATATCGGGATACCGTTCGGTATCCCGATGAAAAATATTTATTACTTAATGCTGTTTGCGATAGCCTCGGTATCCTTTGCGATGACCAGCTCCTCGTTGGTGGGGATAAGGTAAACAGCGGTTTTAGAGCTATCCTTGGAGAGCTTGACCACGTTGGACTGACGGAATGTCTTTGCGTTTATTTCCTTGTCCAGCTCAATGCCGAGAAAATCCATATCCTCGCAGACTATCTCACGGAGCATGGTGCTGTTCTCGCCGATGCCCGCGGTGAACACTACGGCGTCAAGTCCGTTCATCAAAGCCGCGTAAGCTCCGATGTACTTCTTGATATTGTGCTTAAGAATATTAACCGCAAGATTTGCTCTCTCATAGTTGGGATTTGAAGGACCTTCCTCAATAGCAGTCTCAAGGTCGCGCGAGTCAGAGGAGATACCAGAAACACCGAGGAAGCCCGATTTCTTGTTCATAACGTCGTTTACTTCAGCAGGTGTCATACCTTCCTTTTCCATTATGTAAGGAACGATAGCGGGGTCGATATCTCCGCAACGCGTTCCCATCTCAACGCCCGCAAGGGGAGTGAATCCCATAGACGTGTCAACAACGCAGCCGCCCTTCACCGCTGTGATGGACGAGCCGTTTCCAATGTGGCAGGTAACTATCTTGGTGTCCTCAAGGGGCTTGTCAAGAAGCTTTGCCATCTCGCCGCTTACGTATCTGTGAGAGGTTCCGTGCATACCGTAACGGCGAATGCCGTACTTTTCATAATATTCATAGGGAAGTGCGTATATGTAGGCTTCGGGCTTCATCGTCTGATGGAACGCCGTGTCAAACACCAGCACCTGAGGAGTGTTGGGCATAACAGAGAGACAACCCTTGATACCCATAATGTGAGCGCCTGTGTGAAGGGGCGCGAAATCACGGCAGAGCTCGAGCTTTGCGAGAACGTCGTCGGTCAGAAGAATAGACTTTGAGAAATAGTCGCCGCCGTGAACTACGCGGTGACCTACCGCCTCAATGTCGCTCATGCTTGATATACAACCGACCTCAGCGTCCGTGAGCATTTCAACAACAAGCTGCATAGCTACGGCGTGGTCAGCCATAGGAACCTTCTTTTCGGTCTTGCTACCCTTGCCGATATGCTTGTGTTCTATTTTAGAACCCTCGATTCCGATACGCTCGCAGATACCCTTTGCGAGAACTGCGTCAGTGTTCGTGTCAAAAAGCTGATATTTCAGCGAGCTTGAACCTGCATTAACTACCAATACGTTCATTTTATATGTTTTCCTCCAAGAAATATTTATAAAATGATTATACTACATTACGGTAACGATTTCAAGTAAAAAACCGAAAAAACAGTAAAAAATCTTAAAATCTGCCATAAAGGAGACCTTATGTCAATTTACGGTATCGTATCCGAATTCAACCCTTTTCACAACGGTCATAAATATCTTATAGATTCGGCAAAAGCCGAGGGCGCGGACACGGTGGTCTGCGTTATGAGCGGAGATGCGGTGCAGAGAGGCGAGCTGGCGCTGACAGATAAGTATTACCGAGCTGAAATGGCGCTTAGAAGCGGCGCGGATTTGGTTCTGGAGCTGCCGTTTCCTTGGTGCGTCTCAGGGGCGGAAGCCTTCGCGAGGACAGGGGTGGCAATCGCCGCGGAATTTGCTGATAAGCTTTTCTTCGGTTCTGAGTGCGGAGATGTTGAGCTTCTCGAGAGCGCGGCGCAGATATGCGGCAGTATGGATTTTAGAGAGGAATATAAGCGCAGACTTGTTGGAAACGCAGGCGCGGCGGAAGTCTATTTCGATATTCTGGAGTCTCGTCTTGGCAAAAAATTCTCCTCTAACGATATCCTCGGAATAGAGTATATCAAGGCGACGAAAGCTTTGGGTGCCAAGCTTGATTTTGGAACTCTTACCCGCAAAGGCGGGGAGTATCTTAGCGACAGAGCGACCGAGGGAAATATACAGTCGGCTACCGCTATAAGACGGCTTATCGAGGACACTGGAACAGAGAGTGTGTCTCAATATATGCCGAGCGGGTGCGTAGATATATTGAAAAAAGCCGTTGAAAATGGGGATATCAGCGATCCTCGGCGCATAAATGACGCGATAAGACTTTACTTCAGGCTTCATACGGCAGATGATTTTTCGGGTATCGCCGACCTTGACGAGGGACTTGCCTCAAGGATATGCCGCTCGGCGAGGGAAGCTATGTCCACAGACCTTTTGGACGAGCTGAGAACCAAAAGATATACCGATTCAAGGCTCAGACGGGCTGTACTGTTCTGCCTTACGGGCGTGAGAAAAGAGGATTTGAGGGCACTTCCCACATACGTGAATCTTCTGGGAGCGAACGAGCGTGGCTGCGAGCTGTTAGCGTCAAGGCGGAAAAATGCGGGAATAACCGTACTCGCCAAGGCGGCGGATATTCCCGACAGTCCCGAGGCAAAGCGTCAAGCCGAGCTTTCCGAAAAACTTTGCGCTGTATATTCAATGTCACTTTTGCGAGAGCGACCCGTGTCGGATATGATGCGAAGGTCCCCGATAATCATACAGGAAGGTAAAAAATGAAGGAAAAGAAGAAAGACCGCTCATTTGCAATTGCGGTGACCGCCTCGGCGATTATCCTTGCGGCGGTGCTGTTTGTAATGCTTGCTATGCCGATACTCAGCGCAAAGCAGAAGCTCAGAAAAAACTTGTCGGGCTTTGAGAACGCGGTAGCTTCCGATGCTATCGAGGTGTTAGACCCAACTTACGACGGCGGAGTTATTCCAACAGACGCGTCTGCTGTGCTTTATGAGGAGGAAATGCTGTCTCTGTCGCGTGAGCTTGTGGAGGCGACGGCGGGTGCGAAATATGAGGAGACTCGCAAAGTACCCGCGGGTAGCTGGGATATAAGCGTGTCTCTCCGCACAGACGGAGGCGCGTATACCCTCTACTTTGATGAAAATGAATTTTACGTATCTAAGGGAATAAAGCAGTACGTTTTTACTCCCGACAAGGACAGTACGGAGCGCTATTCCGCGTTTTATGAATATGTTGAAAAAATACTTGAGCTGAGCGCGTCAAAATAACCGATAAGGCATATTTACCCGAAACTGCGAATATATTATGACAGAAGAAATATTCGGATTTCGGGGGTGCAAAATGGGATACGCGGAAAAAAAGGGGAAAAGAAAGGGCAGAGGAGAGGAATACGGCAAAGCGGTGTCGGTTATAAGAAGCAGCTTTATCGGTCTTGGAGTGTCACTCGCGTTTGCCGTGGTCTTGTGGTTTGTGGCATCTGCCGTAGCGTACGCTAATAACGATCCCGATTCGGTAGCTGGCGGACTTGGCTTTGCCGCTATCTACATATCCTCTATGGCGGCGGGCTTTGCGGCGGTAAGAGTGAATCGACAGAGCGCGCTTCTTTGCGGACTCCTCAGCGGTGGACTTTTGGCGCTTATGATGTTCTTTGTTTCGATATTTTTTACTCCGTCTTATTCGTCGAATTATCCATTTATCCTTTCATTTGGAATGAGGGCGGCAATGGTGCTTTTCTCAGTTCTCGGCGCATTCGCTGGACTTCACCGAACCTCGCGCAGAAAACGCGGAAAGAAAAGGGCTTAATAGAAAAAGGTTGCAAACTAGAGTTTGCAACCTTTTTTCGTAATCAAATACTATAAATTATTTTTGCTATCGCGTCCTCTTCATTTGAGACGGTTATTATATCGGCGCAGGCTTTTGCCGCGGCTGAAGCGTTTGATACGGCGTAGCCGACGTCTGCCGCCTTTAGCATTTGGGCATCGTTGTCGTTGTCGCCCACAGCGATTGTTTTCGTGATATCGCAGTCGATAAGCTCTGGGAGTTTTTCTATAATTGTTGCCTTACTGAGACCGAGGGGAAGGAGCTCATAATACGTTTTATCCGAGCGTATGGGAGAAACCTCCTTTATACGTGGATGTGAGAGAATCTCTTTTGATAGCATATCCAGCGTTTCTTGATTGTCTGCAAACAGTACCTTTATTATCGGGTCCTTTACGGTATGGTAGTCATCGACAATATCAGGGAGATCTTCGTCCTTAGTATGCTTGTCTGTAAAGGCGTTCTTTTTGCAGAAAATAATTTGAGTTCGGGTTATTACCTCTATTCCCGTATGCGGAAATTCACGGTCAACAAACTCAATAAGCTCTTTGACCGAATCGGAAATGGTGACCGACCACATAAGCTCACCCTTGGTATAGTCATATATTCCCGCGCCGTTCATACAACCTATGGGCGCGTTTGGGGAGATTATTCTGCAAAGGGGAGTTATCGCTATTGGCGCGCGGCCTGTGATAAATGTGAAGTGACCGCCCTCGCACTTGAAATATTCGATAGCTTTTCGGTTTTCCTCGGATAGGGACTTGTCATTTCTGAGCAACGTTCCGTCAAGGTCGGTGGCGAGAAGTATTCCTTCAAATTTTTTCATATTTCATCTGTACTTTCTTCGGTGTATTTTTTGATGCCCTGCATTCCCACGACCTCTTTGAATCCGTCTATCCCACCGCGCTGTATCGCGCCGAATATCCTGTATCGCAGACCGCGGTTTTCTCTGTCAAGCCTCGCGAGAAGCTGCTTCATTTCCTCGCGCTGAGTGTTTCCGTCAGCGGGACAGCTAGACTTTATCACCGGAAGCTCCGCACACTTTGCGAAGTATCTTACATCCTTTTCGGGCATATATATCATCGGTCTTATCAGTCTTATGTCCATTCGTGAAAGATACGTTACGGGCTGAAAGCATCCAAGCCGTCCCTCAAAGAACAGATTGAGCATAAAGGTCTCGACCACGTCATCAAAATGATGCCCGAGAGCCACTGTGTTGCACCCCAGCTCCTTAGCCGCCATGTGAAGCGCGCCGCGCCTCATTTTAGCACAGAGAGAGCAGGGGTTCTTCTCCTTTCTTACATCGAATATTATCTTCGATATCTCAGTGGGAACTACCGTGTAGGGAACTTCCAGCCTGTCACAGAGCGCCTGTATTCCGCTGAAGTCTGTTCCTTCAAAACCCATATCGACGGTAATAGCGCAAAGCTCAAAACTTTTGGGGTAAAATCTGCGAAGGTCTGCGAGCGCGCAGAGCAGGGTAAGCGAATCCTTGCCCGCTGAGACACCAACGGCTATTTTGTCTCCCTCGCGTATCATTTCATAGTCGTCCACGGCTCGTCTTGTGTAGCTTAAAACTCTTTTTATGTTTTCCATTTATCTATCCTTTTAGTCCTTAAAGCTCATCGTATCGTAAATTCGCTGCGCTCTTGGCGTGAGCTGTCTGCTCGCCTCACCTGAGAAGACCTCGTGCATTATAAGCG
Source organism: Eubacteriales bacterium (assembly GCA_045632545.1). GTDB lineage: Bacteria > Bacillota > Clostridia > Oscillospirales > CAG-272 > HGM12713. Next base: position 12,882 of record JAZQWY010000120.1, read on the forward strand.
GAGGTGAAATGTTGAGCGATGGCGCGCCGCCGAGAGTGGCGCAGACGAGTACCATAGAGGGAGGTGTGTTCGTGTCGGCGTGAACGAAGGTCATCTCCTTGGGCTCAAGCCTGTTTTCGGAGAGTGCCGAAAAGAGAGCCGTGAGACGGTCGGGACGCCACACGCAATAAAATTTTCCGCCGTGCTTTAACAGTCTTCTCGCACAGGCGCAAAAGTCAGAAATTCCGCCGCAGACCTCGTGCCTCGCGATATTCTTCGCGTCAGCCATATTTGGCTTTCCGCTGTCTGTGAGCATATAAGGCGGGTTTGAGAATACAACGTCAATCTCACCGCCTATATCAGCCACCCTTACGTCTCTTACGTCGGCAAGTCGGCAATCCATGCGCTCACCAAGCCCGTTCAGAGTTATGTTTCTTCTTGTGACCGAAGCGAAATCCTCTTGTATCTCAAAAGCGTGTATATATGAAAATTTACCTCGCGCGGCGCAAAGAAGGGAGATTATCCCCGTTCCGCAACCAAGCTCGGCGGCAACCGCCCATTTCTGTTCTTTCATATACGCGGCAAGAAGGAAGGCGTCAGTGCCGAAGGTAAGCCCGGCTTTCTTCTGGATAAGGCGAAGATTTTCGTTCACCCTATCTATCCTCTCGTCCTCGAATATAGCGTCCGTATTCATCTACCGTCGTGCCTTTCTGTAAATTTAATCTGTCTTATGGCAACAAAAAGCGGAGCAGACCAAACTCAGCGTAGGGCAGGTCACGCGTGATCTGTCATACCGCCTTTGCTTTGAAGTCCGCTCCGCTTTTTACATACGCGAAATTATTCAGCTTTGGGAGCATCAACAGGGCAAGCCTCAGCGCAAGCTCCGCATTCGATGCACTCATCGGGATTAATTTCGTACTTTGTATCGCCCTCTTTGATAGCGTTAACAGGGCAAGCCTCAGCGCAAGCTCCGCAAGAGATGCACTCATCAGAAATCTTGTATGCCATAATATGTACCTCCGTATAATTGTTTGTGTTGGTATAGATAGCTGCAAAAGCAGAACATCTCCATACTCTAACCTATATTGTATCACAATAATCGGGAATTTCAAGGGGTAAAACGAAAAAAATTCAAATTTTTTCTGGAAAAACGACAAAAAATTCAAATTGTGAGAATATAAAGCTTTTATGTCGCTCGGCGAAGTCATTCCTCCTCGGCTTCTTCCTCGTCCTCAGCCTTCATTGTTATGATAGCCTTTTCAACTCGGTGATCCTTTACCTCGGTCACGTTTATAGTCATAATTTCATTTTCCGTAGTGAGCGTTGTTCCGTCCTCGGGGATAGAGCCTATAACGCCGAGAATGTAACCGCCTATCGTGTCGCAATCGTGCTCGTCAAGCTCCTTGCCGACAGCCTTCTCAACGTCTCCTATAGAAGCAAGCCCAGCCACCGCAAAGGTTACGTCGTCTATCTGTACGATATCGGGCGCGTTTGTCTCTCCGTCCTCATCGTCGGCATATTCGATATCACCCACGATACACTGAATAAGGTCGGTGAGAGTGACGATACCGTTTGTTCCGCCGTATTCGTCCATAACTATGGCGAAGTATTCCTTTCTCGCTCTCATATTTCTGAGAAGTACGTCAGCGCTGACTGTCTCGGGAACAAGGTAGGGGGGCTTGACAGCGTTTTCCATAACGCTCTCAATGCTCTTGTCGTTAAGCCTGAAGTAATCTTTGGCGTTAAGAACGCCTACTATGTTGTCAATACTGTCCGAGTATACGGGGAAAAAGGTATGTCTGGTATTATGTATAGTTTCCGCCCATTCCTCAACACTGTCCTCGGTGTTCAGAACGGCGATATCGGTTCTGTGCGTAGCTATCTCGCCAGCGGTTATATCGTTGAATTCAAATACGTTCTGTATTATTTCTTTTTCTTCCTCCTCGATAGCGCCCTTCTCACTGCCCGCGTCAACCATAAGTCTTATGTCCTCCTCGGTGACCTCCTCCTCGTTTTCGTCGGGATTGATACCAAAGAGCCTGAGTATACCGTTGGTCGATACTGTCAGCAACCATACAATAGGAGCAAAGAGGGTTGATACAGCCGAGACGAGTGAAGATAAAGGAAAGATAAGCTTATCCGCTTTTTTCATCGCTATTCTCTTGGGGACAAGCTCTCCAAGCACCAATGTGAAGTAGGAAAGTATCAGGGTTATAAGTATAACGGCGATGGTGTCAAGTGTCTTTATCGAGAAAGGAAGCTCCCAGCCCGTTTTGAGAACGAGCGCGACTATCTTATCTGAGAAGTTCTCGGCTGCGAACGCACTTCCGAGAAATCCCGAGAGGGTTATAGCCACCTGAATTGCCGCAAGGAATTTCGCGGGTTTTTCTGTCAACTTAGCAAGTCTTGCGACACGCTTATCGCCCTTTGCGTTGAGCTGGGCAAGCTTTGTTTCGTTCACGCTCAGCATAGTTATCTCGGCACAGGCAAAGATCGCGTTAAGGGCTATGAGTAGAAATTGAATAAGTAAGTGAAATAATATCGAATCTTCCATTTTTTCCTCTGTATAATAAATTAATTATTCTTTCGTTTTTTCTTTATGTTTGATTTATTATTGATTTCTTCCGCTGTATTGGCTTCTTCTGTCTCCAAAATCGCGTCTTCACTATTCTGTGAAGAATTATCCTCCGTGAGGGGCGAATCGGGAATTCCGTCCTTATCCGATTTATCGCGGTGTATCCGAACGCGGTTGAGGGTATCCGAATCTATATTTCTCTGTATCAGCCGTCTCTTTATCCAACGTTCACCGAGGGTGTATACCACCGAGCATATCGGTACGCTGACCAGCATTCCCACAGCGCCAAACAGACCGCCGCCTATCATTACCGCAAATAGCACCCATATTCCCGGTAGTCCCACAGACTTGCCCATTACTCTCGGATAGATGAGGTTGGTCTCTATTTGCTGAAGCACGATGATAAAGATGATAAACCAAAGCGCTTTTATATCCGACTCAAGGAATATGATAAATGCACCGAGTGCCGTACCGATAAACGCTCCGAAAACCGGGATAAGCGCGGTAATGGCGATAATACATGAAACGACGGGCGCATATGGCATACCGAAGATAAGCATTCCGATGCAGCAGAGAACACCGATTATGATAGCCTCCGTGCATTGACCCACAACAAATTTGTTGAAGGTGGAATTCGCCATAGCCATAAGCGATAGAAAACGGTCTACCTTTTCCTTCTTTACGATAGAGTAGAGAAGGCTTCTAAACTGACGTCCGAGCTTTTCCTTTGATGCCAGAATATATATTGAGAAAACAAATCCGAGTATTACGTTGAATACGCCTGTTACAGCTCCGCTGATGATGTCTACCGTGATGCTTACCGTAGAGCTGTCGTTCTTATGAACAAAATCGAGTATAGCCTTGCTTATGGTGTCCCAATTTATCTTAAATACGTCGTCACCCGACTTACCCGTAACGTCAGAAATGACAGCCGAGAGCTTTGTCTCCAACGCCGCCATATAAGCGGGTAGCTTTTCCGCAAATAGCTCGATGGCGTTCTTTAATGCGGGTATGATTATAATAAGGAGCAGGACTATGACGAGGACGAAGAAAAGTATACTGAGCGTGAGACATATGGGGCGTCTTATGCGAAGCCAGGTCTTATTACCTTTTCTGTTTAGCTTTCTGAACGCCTTTTTTTCAATCAGTCTAAGCGGAATATTGATGATAAACGCCATACAAAGACCTATGATAAAAGGTGTCAGCACCGATAAGAACACTCCTATCCACGAGATTATCGCGCCTATTCTCGGAAGCGATACCAAAAGCAGTATCGATACGAAAACAAGGAATAGGATTTTTAACATTGTTTTTTTGTCTAAATTCATAATTCTCCGTATATTGGTCAGGATTATTTGATAATATCTTATGAAAGACGGGGAGCTTAATCGAAAAAACGCAAAAAAGCATAGCCTGACGTCTTTTGGACGCAGGTTATGCTTAAATATCTATTGCATTACATAATCGATCGGTACAATCCGTACTGTCGCAATTATCCACGGTATAAACCCTTTTAATCCTTTAATAAAAATTTGTGATGAAATATCACTTGTGTGACATTATAACACACAAATTCTATTCTGTCAATACCTTTTTATTTATTTTTATATTCGGTAAGCGCACGGGCGAGCTGATCGGGGCAGGACGTGGGCTTAAATCCGCAGCGTATTCCAGAAAGGCGCTCTATAGCCTCGTCAACGCTCATTCCCTCAAGCAGCTTTGCGACACCCTGTGTATTTCCCGCGCAGCCGCCGAGGAATTTTACCTTTACTATCCTTCCGTCCTCGATATCAACATCTATTTTGCGAGAGCATACCGACTTTGTCGTATATTCAATATGTTCCATAGTTTATTTCCTTTGCTTTTGTGATTATATCTCCTGTTATATTTTCATCAGGATATCAAAGCTGTCCTTAAGGAAGCTCTGCATTTCCCCTGCTGAAAATTTCTTCTGCGAGAGCAGGGAGACCTTGTAGATATACGACGCTATAGTTTCCGCCTTTTCGGTATCCGCGGAGAGCGCGTCCGAAAGCTTGGAGATAAGGGGTGAGGAGGTGTTTACGACCATAACTGTCTCGGCAGGAATACCCGAGCCATCTGCCATACCGTAGAATCGCATCATTTCGTCCATTCGGCGGGATTCCTCCGAGATATTGAGCAGAGCGGGAACAGAGGTATCCTTAAGAGAGTCAAATTTTACCTCAAGCTTATCGTTTCCGCTTATCTTAACGAACAGAGCCTTAAGCTCCTCGTTTTCGGTGACGTTGCCGTCTCCCTTAAGACCTTCTGCAATCTCAGCGTCAACACGTACGAACTTGACGTTCTCCATATATTGCTCGAGCATAGTGCAGAACTGAGTTTCAATGGGACGGTCAAAGAGGGCGACGTTTATGCCCTGCGCCGTGAACATTGAAATATATTGAGCCTGAAGTGAAGCGTCAGTCGCGTAATAGACGGTATTCTCGTTATTTTCCTTTGCCGCTTCAAGATATTCGCCGTAGGTCATAACCTTTCCGTCGGTAAGAGAGAGAAGGAGCGAGTCCTTCACCCTTTCATAGAACTTTTTGTCCTTCATACAAGCATAGTTTATAAAGGGACAGATATCTTTCCATATCTTTTCGTACTTCTCGCGGTCGTTTGCGCAGAGGTAATTCAGCTTATCGGCTACCTTTTTGACGATATGCGCCGATACCTTGGATACGTAGGAATTTGTTTGTAGATAGCTTCTCGAAACGTTGAGGGGAAGCTCAGGACAATCAAGAACGCCCTTTAGCACCAGCAGATAGTCGGGAATGACTTCCTTTATATTATCGGCAACGAAAACCTGATTGTAATAGAGCTTTACCTGCCCCTCAATAGTCTCGTACTCGTTGGCGAATTTGGGGAAATAGAGGATACCCTTGAAATTGAGGGGATAGTCAGCGTTGATGTGGATATGGAAAAGCGGCTCGCGGTAATCCATAAACACCTTTCTGTAGAACTCGCCGTATTCCTCGTCGGTACATTCCGAGGGAGCTTTCTGCCAAAGAGGGAAGGTGTCGTTTACAGGTTTTTCGGCTTCCTTGGCGTCCTCGTTTTTTTCTTCGCCGTCGTTAAAATATATCTCCACGGGCATAAAGGAGCAGTATTTTTCAAGCATAGAACGTATCTTTGACGTTGTGAGATACTCTCCCTCGCTGTCCGAGATGTGCATTATGACCTCGGTTCCGCGCTCCTGCTTGTCAGAGGAGGAAATCTCGTATTCGCCACTCTCATCGCATACCCAGTGGACGGCGGGGGCGTCCGTGTAGGATTTGGTATTTATCTCCACCGAGCTGCTTACCATAAACGCAGAGTAAAAGCCGAGACCAAAGTGACCTATGATACCGTTCTTGGAGCTGTCGGACTGATTTTCATATTTCTGAATGAAATCCACAGCGCCCGAGAGCGCGATACTGCAGATATATTTTGTCAGCTCCTCCTCAGTCATACCGATACCATTGTCGGAGACAGTCAGCGTCTTTGCGTCCTTGTCGATAGACACGGTTATCCTGTATGCCTCGTCGGACTCCTCTCTTATGCCGAGAGAGCCGAGACGGCGGAGCTTTGTGATAGCGTCTGCCGCGTTTGAAACTATCTCACGGAGAAAGATATCCTTCTCGGAGTAGAGCCATTTTTTGATTATCGGGAAGATATGCTCAGTGTCTACAGAGATACCGCCCTTCTTGAAATTATTCGCCTGGTTTTCCATCGTTTGTTTCTTCTTCCTTTTGTTCTTTTTGATTTTCCAAAGCTTCTTCCTTGGATGAAGCCTTATTTTTCTTTCTGAATTTTTTTGCTACGCCGCCAAACAGGCTTGACAGAACCTTGAAAATTCTCTCGCCAACCTTCTCGTGTATCTCGTGGGGGTCTACTAAGGAGTAAGCGGGGAAGTATTCATCAATATTCTCTGGCAGCCCCTTCTTTTTGAGCTTTGCCTCGATAAGCTCGTTTACGACTATGATCACGGTAGCGAATATCGGAACGCCGACTATCATTCCCACAACGCCGAAGTATTCGCCCATTATCACGATGGCAACGATAACTCCGAGTGAGCTGATACCTGTGGAGTTTCCAAGTATCTTAGGTCCGATAACGTTTCCGTCAAGCTGTTGGATAAGTATAATGAGAACGATGAATATAAGCGCGTCCTTGGGGTTGTTGATGAAAATGATAAATGCGGAAGGAATAGCGCCGAAGAAAGGACCGAACACGGGGATTATGTTGGTTATTCCCACTATCACCGAGACGAGCGGCGCGTATTCAATACCAAAGATGATAAGCGCTATGAAGGTTATGAATCCTATGATGATAGAATCTATTATCTTTCCGATGAAGAAATTTCCGAAGGTCTTGTTGGCAATTCTTACGTATCTTAGCATACGGCTTCTTGCTTTATCCTTGAATATCGCGGCGGTCAGTCTGCGGGTGTGAGCGTGCAGACGTTCCTTGTCTATGAGTATATACACCGATATAAAGAATCCCAATAGCGCGTTCTTTAGACCGACGAACAGACCGAGACCGAATTCCTTGGCGTATTCCGCAACGGTGCTCAGTGCATCTCCCGAGCCTACTACAAAGTTTGTGACGAACTCAACAACAGCCTCTCTGTTGACCTTGTGCGAGATCGAATCTCCCATATTTATCTTGTCTATTATCGAATTGACGAAGCCTATAGTAGAATCTACGTAGGTATCGAATTTACTTGCTAAGTCCTTGACGCTCTGCACGAGCTGAGGTATCATAAGCAGGAAAAATGCGGCGAGAAAAACAAAGGCGGTCAGATACGTAAACAGGATAGACAGTCCCCGCCTTGCGCGTTTGCTCTTCATTTTCCTCAATATCTTAAATTCAAATAGCTTGAGGATGGGATTGAGCATATAGGCTATCGCCGCGCCAACTATGATAGGAGTGAGCACGGAAAAGATGCTCGAAAAAAATCCCGATATGACCGAGAAGTTGGTTATAAAATAAAGTATCGTAAAAATTATTGCGCAGGAAATACTCACACTAAGCAGTCTTTTTTTCTTCTTGTCATCTGATTCCAACAAAATCACCCCCGACTTGACATTATAATATATTTTATTATTTTTTCAGTCACAAGTCAATAGAAAACCGCAAAAATGACAAAAAAAGATACATATTTATTAATAACTCTAAAACGCTTGAAAAAATTGAGCGTGTGTGATAGAATATATAAGATGTGAGATACGTGACCTGAGCGCTCCAATAATACATTATAGCGGCGTTTGCCGATTTTGCAAACAGACCGCGAAAGGATAAATTATGAAAAAGACGGTAATAAACGCATACGCGAAGATAAATCTTCATCTTGATGTGGTGGGAAAGGCGGAGAACGGGTATCACGAGGTGAGGACCGTTATGCAGACGGTATCTCTGTGTGACGATGTCGAGGTGTCGCTGAACGGCACGGGGGTACATTCGATAGTCTGTAATTCTCCCGCAGTGCCGACCGATGGCAGAAATCTCGCTTGGCGCGCGGCAGACCTGTTTTTTGAGAGAAGCGGTATGCCCTTTGGCGCTGATATAAAGATAAATAAAAGGATTCCCGTGGCGGCGGGACTTGCGGGAGGAAGCACCGACGCGGCGGCAGTGTTCGTTGCCCTTAATCGGCTCTGCGGATATCCGCTTACAGACGATGAATTGCTAACCCTCGGAGCTAAGCTTGGCGCAGACGTACCGTTCTGTATAGCCGGGGGGACGAGTTACGCGGATAATTACGGAGAGCGTTTGCACCCCTTCGCCAAGATGCCCGAGTGCTTTGTGGTTGTGGCTTGCGGCAGGGAGGGCGTGTCCACTCCTTGGGCGTA
>JAZQWY010000121.1:0-35081 GCA_045632545.1 Eubacteriales bacterium
AAGATGTTTGTTACTCTCAATATAGTTATCTATTTTCACTCTTAGCTCGGCATCAACTCGTGAGGACGCCTTTTTCAGCATAGGCAGACGTGTCTTGGCAAGAAAATCATACTCGCAGATATACGGCGTTCTCTGCTTCAAGGAAGCAAGCTCATCATTTGTTATAAGCCCGTTCCGACAAAGCTGCTCCATATCAATAAAATACGGATTTCCCGCAAACGCCGAATATGATTTATACGGCGAATTACATTCGTCGGTAACGCCGAGCGGAAGCACCTGCCAGTAGGTAAATCCGCAATCGGATAAAAAATCTATAAATTCCCTCGCGCTCTCGCCAAAACCTCCTATAGAGTAGTCTCCCCAAAGCGTTGAGATATGCATGAGAACGCCGCTTGAACGTTTCATTTTGTTCCTCCGTGACCGAATTATTTAGCTTCAAACCAAGTCGAGCCGATATGCGCCTCAACGTCCAAAGGAACTCTCAGCTTGACCGCGCTCTCCATCTCCTCTACGAGCAATCTGAGTGCCTTATCGGCACAGTCCTTATGCGCTTCAAGCAGAAGCTCATCGTGTACCTGCAATATAAGCCTTGCGTCAAGTCCCTCTGCCGCAAGTCTGCGGTGCGTATTTATCATAGCTATCTTGATTATATCCGCGGCAGTTCCTTGTATCGGACTGTTCATCGCCACTCTCTCACCAAAATGCTGGAGATTCTTATTTGAGGCGTTTATCTCGGGAATATAGCGACGTCTGCCAAACAAGGTCGAAACATATCCGTCAATCTTCGCCTGCTTCTTTATGTTTTCAAGATATTCGTTTACCTTCGGAAAGCCCGCAAGATAGGAATCTATATAATGCTTCGCCTGAGCTCGTGATATCCCCAAGTCCTCTGAGAGAGAATATTCGCCGATACCGTAAACTATTCCAAAATTTACCGCCTTAGCTCTCTTTCTGAGCTCGGACGTCACCTCGTTGTACGACACGCCAAAAACCATAGCCGCAGTCGAGGTATGGATATCCTCTCCCTCGGCGAACGCCGATATCATAGTTTCGTCTCCCGATATATCCGCAAGAAGTCTGAGCTCTATCTGCGAATAATCGGCATCAACTATAACGTAATCGTCGCTCTTAGGTATGAAATATTTTCTGAATCTCCGTCCAAGCTCGGTGCGAACGGGAATATTCTGCAAGTTAGGCTCAGCTGAGGAAAGCCTTCCCGTTGCCGTGCCCGTTTGATTTAGAACGGTGTGTATCCTGCCCTCGTCATCAGCAAGTCTTATAAGACCGTCGGTATAGGTCGAATTAAGCTTTGTGACCTGTCTGTAATCGAGGATATCCTCGATTATATCGTGCTTACCTCTCAGCTTGTTCAGCACCTCAGCGTCGGTCGAATATCCCGTCTTGTTCTTTTTATACGTGGGCAATCCCAGCTTGTTGAAAAGGACGTCGCCGAGCTGCTTGTGAGAGTCGATATTGAACTCCTCTCCCGCGGCGCAGTATATCCTCTCCCTGAGAGCGTCGGCAATCTCTGCAAGCTCCTCTCCGTACGCGGCGATACCATTCACGTCTATCTTCACACCCACAGTCTCCATATCGGCGAGAACAGCGGCAAGCGGCATTTCTATATCGAAGAGAAGGTGCTCTATACCCTCCTCCTTTACCTTTGACATCATTATGGAATAAAGGGTAAATATCGCTACGGATAGGTCGTTTTCTGCCAAAAGACTTGTACCCGCGTATTCAAGATATACCGTCTCAAGGCGGTATTCACGCCGCGTTGAATTAAGCGTATACGCAGCGAGCATAGTGTCAAAATAGCCATTCTTATAATCTATACCGTGAGCGTGAAGCCTTTTATACAACTCCTTCGCGTCGTGAGTGATTATCTTCGCCGAACCAAGCGCTTCAAAAATATTATCAGTATCAGAGAAATCACAGCTATAGAGCTTATCACCGTCACAGAAGGAAAGTTTATTATCGGAAATCGCAACCGCTACCGCCTTTCCCTCAATATATTCTTTCAGCTTTTCGGCAGATATATTCTGCTTCTCAGCGATGGCCGCCGATACAGTATTGCTCACAGTAGCCCTATCCGATGTCTCCTCCTCTACAGCTATATTATCAAGCCCCAGCTTTTTTATGAGATTAAAAAATTCCAGCTTTTCAAATAGCGATTTCAGCTCTGCCTTATGAATACCGTTGTATTCGTAGCTATCAATATCAAAATCTATGGGAGCGTCACGCTCGATAGTAACAAGCTTTCGTGAGAGCATAGCGCTATCCTTACCCGCCTCAAGCTTTTGCTTCACAGAGGGCGTGAGGGCGGAATCGGAATATTTCTCGTAAACACCGTCAAGTGAGCCGAAATCCCCGATAAGCTTGAACGCGTTTTTCTCGCCTATTCCCGCTACCCCAGGGATATTATCTGAGGTATCTCCCATAAGCGCCTTGACGTCTATAAACTGAGAGGGATAAACTCCGTAGGTCTCCCTGAACTTATCTCTGTCAAAAATCACCGTTTCCTTGTTGGTGGCGAGAAGCACTGTCACGTCGTCATCTATGAGCTGGAGCGAGTCTCTGTCTCCCGTCAGAAGATAGGAATGTATTCCCCTCTCCGAGGATTTTGCGGAGACCGTGCCGAGGATATCGTCAGCCTCATAACCCTCAAGCTCAAGCACGGTAAAGCCCATACCACGAACACACTCCTTTGCGTAAGGCAACTGCTGAGCCAGTTCCTCGGGCATTCCCTTTCGGTTTGCCTTGTACCCTTCATACATTTTGTGCCTGAAGGTAGGCGATTTAAGGTCAAACGCGACCACGCAATAGTCGGGCTTGACCGAATTTATATTCTTTGAAAGAATGGTATACATACCGTAAACGGCATTAGTTGGCAGACCGTCCTTCGTGGTAAGTGTTCTGATACCGTAAAAGGCTCTGTTCAAAATACTGTTTCCGTCCACGACGAGAATGTTTTTCATATAAAATCTCCGTAAATCTCCCATAAATTTTCATTATTAAGTATAACACTTTTTGCGACTGATTGTCAAGTAATTTATACATTCGCACCTGATTTTAAGAATGAAAAAATTTCAGAATTTTTTTGAAAATTTCAAAAAATCTATTGAAAAGTAAAGTTCTTTGTGGTATAATACATAAGTCGTTGAAAATTTGACATATATGGAGAGATATCGAAGTGGTCATAACGGGGCTGACTCGAAATCAGTTTGTGCGCAAGCACACGAGGGTTCGAATCCCTCTCTCTCCGCCAAACGCGGCTGAGCCGCACCCGAAGCCGCAAGGAAATCCTTGCGGCTTTTACAATTAATTTTAGAGAAGGGATTGAAAATAATGCGTAAAACAATTTTGGTAGTTCTTTTTCTTTTGTTTTTGTTTTCTTTATCTTCATGTAATAATAACAAATCAGATATGGTCTTTTCGGTAGAACCACCTTGTTTAGATCATAAATTTGGAGATTGGACTATAATAACGGAGCCTACAATAAAATCTGAAGGACTTAAACAACGAGTATGCCAAAACTGTGGATTCTTTGAAAACGAAAAAATACCCAAAAATACAGTTTCATATAGCATTAACGAAAATGGAAACAAGGTATTGGAAGTTAAGATTCCATTCAATCCCCACGAAGAAACTCAAAATAATAATGTTACAGACACTTCTTCTCCTATAAAAATTGTCATAGACGAATCTGAAAAGACAATTACAATCGAAGGAGATTCACTTCCCCCGAACACAACAATATATGATGTCAAATCTAATATTGAGCAAACATTAAAAGATAATGATATTATTTTTGATTCAGATTTTGATTTTGATTTTAAAATTCCGGGATATCAGGATAACGAAGATCTCACTCCGTCACCGTATTAAATTACACAAGGGCTACCTCTCGGTAGCCCTTTCTCTATCCTTCCCTCACCCCAGCAACTCTCCTATCGCTTGTGCCGTTTCCTTTTTACTCGTACTATCGATATGGCTATAAATCAAATCCGAAATGATTTGCAAAATTCAAGAACGAACCCCTCTCTCTGCTATTTCTTAAAAAGGATTGCGATTTTTACTTTTTTGTGGTATAATGATTTCAACGATAAATTAGAATTTGATAAATAGTCCAATTGATCAAAAATTACAATATATGGGAGATTAAAATGAATAAAATTCAAAAAAGAGACTTATTGGGATTTTTTTGTTATTTGCTGATTTTAGTTGCTATTTTTTGTATAGCCGTTTTTGTGTATCCAATGTGTCTGACAAGTGAAGGCTATTCGGGTGAACATGTCACCCCAAGTCTGAAAGAAATAATAAAATCTATGTTGTTATTTATTCCAATTATATTGTCTTTTGGGGCTGCAACATATCTCTATTATTTTGTTTTAAAATTCAAGAGATTTAATAAATTGGTTTTTCCGTGTATTGTTATTGATGCTACGGTTTTAGTATGTTTGGGTGGTATCGCATTGTGCGGTGGAGCTTTTTTGTGGTTAATGTTTTTAATAATTCCCGCTTCTTTTGTCTTGTTTATCTTAGGAATTATTTTGGGTTGGAAACTTGATAACAAATCCCCAAAACCATAAAAAGTTCAACAAATTCCAATTTGTCAAGTTGTAAATAAACGCCTTAAGGGCTGACCATTGGTCAGCCCTTTCCTTATCTTCCCCTCACCCCAAGCAACTCTCCAATCGCCTGAGCCGTTTCCTTTTTACTCGTACTATCGATATGGCTATAAATATTAGCAGTGGTTACAACTCGTTAAGCGTAATTTGCGCCATATGCGTTACCTCCTTCGTTTTTTGGTAACACACTATATCACACAAGCGGGAAAAAATACAGACCAATTTTAAAAGTTTTTGTCTTTTTTATTTATCATTAACATCTACCAATACAGCTCTGCAAGGCGAGCCGTCAGCACCCGATAAATTCAGTGGCGCGGAATTCAAAAAATAAACGCCTTCCGAAACCTCTGCCAAACGAATACCCTCAAGCAAAACGACACCAGCAGACAAAAGTATTTGATGCACTACCATCGGCGTATCTTCCGGTCCAACGGTTTGAGATTCATTTCCCAAAAGTAAAAATTCCGCGGTAGCAAATATTTTTGCGGCTTCAGCAGAAACTTCTGCATCTCCCTTAATCAGTATTCTTTTCGCCGCTTCCGTGTTCTGCTTTTTAGCTTTTTCAATGATTCTCAAAGCATCATCACCTGATACAACACCATTATGCTCTACCACATAAGCCATTCCAACAAATACTTCTAAGGATATAGCATCCACGGTTTTTCCGTCTTTAATGAAATGAAACGGTGCGTCTATATGAGTGCCGTTGTGGGCGCACATACTAAATTCCGTCAGATTATATAGGTCGCCTTTTTTCATTGAATTGAGCACCGTTTTCTTCGGTATCGGGTCGCCGGGATATACTTTGCAACTAAAAATTTCTTGGGAAATATCGTATATTTTCATTAGCTTTTCTCCACCGCAAATGTTTATTTATCAGTATGCTTTCTCCGTTTTATTTTTGCTCTAGTCGCCTCAAAGCTTGCGTTTGCGAGGAATGCTACCACGTCCTCGGGAGCATCTGGCAGGAGCACTGATATCCAATGAAGCTTGTTCATGTGATATGCGGGGTAGACACCGTCCGCCGCGCCGAACGAGCCGAACATCTCGGTCGGTAGCTTTAGGTTCACAACATCGATGACCTCGTCACTTTCAAACCCAAACTTGCGCCTTGATACCCTCATCACGATCGCATACCACTTGCGGTTATCTCCGTGCCTGAGCACCGCCGTCTCAAAATCCTCGTCAAACGGATAGTCTGGCGACGTGCCGTACGAACCCAGACACATATCTAAAAATTCTTGTTTTGTCACTACGAGACCTCCTGTATGTTTTTTACCATAACGCTTTTAGTTTCGTAGCTATTATACCATAAATGTGCTCATAAATCTAGTATATTGTGTAAATTCATATGGGAAAGGGCTGGTTTCTCGCTTTTCTTTACTATGCAGTTGTAAGGTATTCGGGGTAGGTTTGCTTTATGATGTCACGCACCACTCTCGTCACCCCCTTTTACATGGTAACGTTTGACAATATGAACGATCTCACTTCGCATATCGTGAATAACAGCAAGGTTTCGTGGAGTATCATTTTTTCGAAAAATTCAACAAAATTTGTGCGTTAATCTTCATATACATATTAAAAAAGTAAATTTATTCACAAAAGGGTTGACAAATCTTCGACCGAGGAGTATAATACGCTTAGAGCTTTATGCTCAAAAATAATTTTATATTTGGAGGCTTTTATGAGAAAGACCAAATTGCTTGCGCTGTTTGCCCTCGTTCTTGCGATGGTAACAGCACTGACTTCTTGTGGAAGCGTTGCTTCTATTGACGACATACTCAACACAGAGTATAACGTTTCGGAAGACGTTTACACAAAGGACACCGTTCTTTCCGAGTTGACAGGATATGCCGTTGTTAGTTCTAACGACGAGTTCGTTCTGTTCACTTCCGCTGAAGGAACATCGATTTCTTACAAGGTTCTCAGCCTGAGAACAGGTAAGGTAGTTGGCACATTTGCTGACACAGCTTTCACATTTGTAGTAAATCTTATTGATGAGGTTCCTGCTTTCTCGGTAATTAAGACCGAGGTTCCCGCTGAGGGCGCTGAGCCCACCGCTGAGCCTGAGGTAAAATACTCGCTCTACGACGCTACGGGTAAGGAAGTAGTTACAACAAAGTACGAAGCAAAGGCTCCCTTCATGCTCACAGAGGATGTTCTCGTTTACGATTACGCAACATACACTGTAGCTGAGGACGGCGCTCTCACAAAGAAAGACGACGTTCCCGAGTACGTACTTATTGACGAGCTCGATTACTACACGGACGAGTACTACTATGTAATGAACGACTCAAAGGTTGAAGTTTACGACCACTCTTTCAATCTCGTTTCTACATATTTCGCTCCCGCGTATGCCGAGGTTGGCGCAATGGCTGTTCTTAACAACGGCGATATCTTCGTTCAGTACACCTACGAGGTTGACGAGGATTCCAAGAAGTACGATATCGACAATTCTGAGGACGGCGAGTCCCAGAAGCTGAAGCTCGTTTCTCTCGTTGTTTCCGCAAAGAACGGTAAGACAACAAACGTTAAGCTTGATTACATCGTTGGTGAGCTCTATTCCAACTATGAGCTCAAATCCTACAGTGATAATGAGGACGTATATTCCGATAAGTTTGATAACCTTGCAGTAATTGCTCCCATAGTTGACAAGAAGGTTGACTACTCCGAAGCAACCCTTGACCTCGTTACGATGAACAACAAAGGTAAGATCGGCAAATCCCTTAAGATAGTTGACAATCAGAATGCTTCTGTTGCTCAGAAGATTGCTGATGACCGTTATATGGTATACACCGTTGCAGGTGGATACGTTGTTGTAAACGCAAAGGGTGACGTTATCAAGAACCTCAACAGCCGTATGCGCGTAGTTGGCGATTACTTCGTTGGCGAAAGAGCTATATATGATATGGACTTCAATAAGGTTTACGATCTTGTTGAAAAAGAGGCATTCGTTCTCGGAACGGTTGCTAACACAGTATTCGTTCAGGCTGAGACCGACACAGGATACGACGTAATCTCCTTCTGCGACGGTAAGCAGACCACCGTTCATTCTTACAAGGATGACGGAACGACTACCGCAGTATTCGCCATCGTTAACGGAATAGGCTACAGCATCATCGATTCCGCATCCGGTGATCACAAGTACTACAACGCAAACGGCGATCTCATCACAACAACTTCTTACGCAATCACGGTTGTAACAGTTGCTGAAGACGTAGTTCTCCTTATGGGAACGAACGAAGGTAAGGCTACATACCACGTATTTACACTCGCGTAATTAGCTAATAGTTTGCCCTCCAAGGAATTTTCCTTGGAGGGCTTTTTTATCTTCCCTGTTTATTTTCCGTGTTTTCGAGCAAACTAAAAAGAAAAGCAGGGAGACTTGTCTATGTTAACAATCCTTTTGCGGACAATCATTATTTACGTAATATTACTGATCATAATGCATCTTATGGGAAAGCGCCAGATAGGTGAGCTTGAGATATCCGACCTGGTTACCACCTTCCTACTCTCGGAAATAGCTTCCCTGCCTATCACCGACACGAATATTCCCGTATCCTTCGCTATAATCCCTATGGTGGTGCTTCTCACGTTTGAGGTTTCGTCATCATGGGTTCTGTCACGCTTTCCATTTCTCAAATATTTTATGTCTGCCCGCCCCGCGACGCTTATATATAACGGAGATATAAACCGACGCGAAATGTTGAAAGCGAGGATATCTCTTGATGAGCTCATAGGCGAGCTACGTCAAAGCGGGATATCGGATATCTCGGAGGTACGTTACGCTATACTTGAACAAAACGGAAAAATAACCGTCATTCAAAGAGCAGAATGTAAGCCCCCCTCTGCGGAGCAATTCAATATAAATATTTGTGACAACGGAATGGAGCATATCGTGATAAGCAACGGATTTATAAACAAATACAGTCTGGAACTTCTCGGTATGAGCGAGACCGATATAAGCAATATTCTCGCGTCAAGGCGGCTGGAAAGGTCAGAGGTATATCTTATGCTCATTGACGACTCAAAAAACGTAAAGATATTCAAAAAGGAGAAGGAATAATATGCGATCGTTTATTATAACTCTTGCCCTTTTTCTTTCTGTCTGCGTTGCTATATCTTTTAATTACAGCTATATAAACAGCGTTGCAGAGTTCGTGGTAGATTGTGTGAGCGAGGAGAATTTCGAGACAGACCCAGAGACCGCTATTGATAGATTAGACAGCTTCTGGAAGGATAACTCCTCCATAGTGGGAATGTCTGTCGGATACAGGGAGCTTGACCGTATGTCCGACCTTATAATAGACCTGAGAACATATTTCGAGCTTGGCAACGCTTCTGAGGTGATACGGATACGGGCGCTTATTGAGGAGACCGCCGACGAGATATCACGGCTTGAAAAGTTCAGTATTGAAAATTTGCTGTAGTAATGACGAAAGGCGTTGCAATTTCTTGCAACGCCCAAGCTTTACTTATTCATTATGTATTCGTCGATAGCCTTTGCGGCGTTTTTACCCGCGCCCATAGCGAGAATTACCGTCGCGGCACCTGTTACGGCGTCACCGCCTGCATACACACCCTCGCGCGAGGTCTTACCCCATTCGTCGGTGACGATACCGCCCCAGCTCTGTGTGTCGAGCCCCTCAGTCGTAGACTTTATAAGCGGATTTGGAGAAGTTCCAAGCGCCATAATAACGCAGTCAACGTCAAGAGTAAATTCGCTCTCAGGCTTTACCACAGGTCTGCGGCGTCCCGACGCATCAGGCTCTCCAAGCTCCATCTGGACGCATGTCATAGCGCGGACGTTTCTGTTATCGTCTCCAAGTATAGCGGTGGGATTGGTGAGGGTTTTGAAGATTATTCCCTCCTCTATCGCATGTTCGACCTCCTCGCGTCTCGCGGGAAGCTCGTCCATTCCGCGTCTGTAAACCACATACACCTCAGCGCCAAAGCGTTTTGCGCATCTTGCAGCGTCCATAGCGACGTTTCCGCCACCTACGACTGCGACCTTCGTGGCTCTTTGAATGGGCGTGGAGCCGCCCTCCTTATAAGCCTTCATAAGGTTTATTCTCGTCAAAAACTCGTTAGCGGAATAAACTCCCTTCAGGTTCTCGCCCTCTATATTCATAAATTTAGGAAGTCCCGCGCCCGAGCCTATAAAGACCGCCTCATATCCGTACTCTCCTTGAAGCTCGTCTATAGATATCGTCTTACCGATGACGGTATTGGTCTCAACTTTAACTCCGAGCGCCTTAAGTCCCTCTATCTCGTCAGCGACGATAGATTTCGGCAGACGGAACTCGGGGATACCGTAAACAAGTACTCCTCCTGCCAAGTGGAGCGCTTCAAAGACCGTGACCTCATATCCCTTCTTAGCAAGCTCGCCCGCACAGGCAAGTCCCGAGGGGCCTGAGCCGACCACAGCCACCTTATGTCCGTTGGATACGGGTCTTTCTACCACCTTCCTTGCGAGAGCGTTATGCCTATCGGCAACGTATCTTTCAAGTCTGCCTATAGCCACAGGCTCACCCTTGACACCTCTGACGCACTTCTGTTCACACTGGTTCTCCTGAGGGCATACACGTCCGCAAACGGCGGGTAACGAGCTCGCCTCTGTGATTATCTTATACGCTTCCTCAAACTCTCCCGCCGCGACCTTTTCGATAAACGCGGGGATATGTATGTGAACGGGGCAACCGCTGACGCAGGGCTTGTTCTTGCAATTCAGACATCTTTTTGCCTCGTCGATAGCCTGTTCCTCGGTATATCCTAGGGCAACCTCGTCAAAATTCTTATTTCTTATCTCGGGCGCCTGATGCGGCATCTCGTTCTTTTTCAAAGACATATTAGGCATTATTCCGCCTCCTTCGCAAATAGATTGCAGGTTTCCTCGTGTGCGTGACGCTCAAAATCACGGTACATTCCGCCTCTTGCCATAGCTTCGTCAAAATCTATCTCGTGTCCATCGAACTCGGGACCGTCAACACAGGCAAACTTTGTCTTTCCGCCAACGGTAAGTCTGCAACCGCCGCACATTCCCGTGCCGTCTATCATTATCGGGTTCATAGACGCCACAGTCTTTATTCCGTATTCTTTAGTAAGCTTACACACGAATTTCATCATTACCAGAGGACCTATAGTAATTACCTTGTCATATTTCTCGCCACTCTCGATAAGAGCTTTTAGGGCATCGGTAACGAGCCCCTTATCTCCGTAGCTACCGTCGTCGGTCATCAGCTTCATGACCTTACTTACTGCCAGAAACTCATCTTCAAGAATTACAAGCTCACGGTTTCTGAACCCCACTATTGTATGCACCTCTGCGCCAAGCTCCGCGAACTTCTTTGCAACGGGATAAGCGATAGCACATCCCACGCCTCCGCCAACAACAGCCACCTTCTTGATACCCTCGGTCTCGGTAGCCCGTCCAAGAGGACCTACGAAATCCGAGAGAAAATCCCCTTCGTTCATATGCGCCAGCTTCTCGGTAGTTGCCCCTACCTTCTGGAAAATAACGGTGACAGTACCCTTCTCTCGGTCGTAATCGGCAACAGTCAGGGGAATTCTCTCCCCCTCGGCGTCGGTACGCAAAATTATAAACTGCCCCGGTTCTGCCTTCTTAGCCACCAGAGGCGCGTATATATCCATCAAAATAACAGTTGGATTAAGTATCTTCTTTCTAACTATTTTATACATACAATTCACTCTCCCGCAAATATTCGTCACAAAAACGAACTTACTCATCATTATATCAAAAAAACATTCATTTTTCAATAGGTATTAAAATCTTTAATATTAAAATTTTTTGATTTTTCGCAACAATATACAAAAAAGCAGAGACGGCGTTATTTACACCGTCTCTACTTTTTGCTTCACCTAAGGAAGCATCAAATTAGTCCTGAGCTTTTCTTCTTTCCTCGAAACAAGCACTGCAGTATACAGGTCTGTCGTTAGAGGGCTGGAATATAACCTTAGCTACGCCGCCGCACTGTGCACAAGTTGTCTCGAAGTACTCACGCGGAGCTCTTGCAGCATTTTTCTTTGCGTCACGGCAAGCCTTGCAGCTCTTAGGCTTATTCAAGAATCCCTTCTCCTTATAGAACTGCTGCTCTCCCGCTGTAAATACAAACTCATTGCCGCATTCCTTGCAAACCAGAGTTTCATCTACAAACTCAGTTTCAGCTTCTGTTTCTGCTCCGACCTTTACTTCTTCTTCGTACATGACTTACCTCACTTTGTAAAAAATATTATTTTTGCCCAAAGTATTCCGATAGTTACCACCGCGGACTAGCTGTAGGCTATATCTGACAGGCTCACGCCGTATCATTCAATATCAACTTAGTAACTGCCTGAGTTTTTTGCGTATTCTATACACCGCATTCGCCACAGATCTTTCGCTCTTGCCGACTATGTCTCCGATCTCCCGCGCGGTCCTGCCCGTCGCGTAAAGACACCAGACACGGTACTCCAGCGCCGACAAATTTCTCCTTATAACACCGTCTATGCGTTGCAAGCTTTCCTGCTCTATGATACGGCTCGCAGGCTCGTCGTCAGACATCGCACAGCCTTCGTCAATAGTTTCGACAGATTGCTCCGCCGACCTTTTTCTGAGGCTTCGCATCTGCGATATCAAAGCGTTTGTCACGCATATCTTAGCATACAGACCGAATTCCACGCCGTCGTTTTCAAGATCGTAATTAAGTATAGCGTTGTAAAAAACCACCGTTGCTTCCTGACGAAGATCCTCCTCGTGGGGCTTTGAGTGCTCGTCCTTACTGAACTTAGCTACCGCCGCGTCCAAAAGAGGTTTATACATTTGAAGCATCTGTTCAAACGCGTCCTCGTCATCCTGCCTGACCTTCGCGATCAAATCAATGATTTTGGTCTTATTCTCGCAAATACTCATAGGTGTTCCTCGCCCTGACAGATTTTAGCACAATTATCCCTTATTACTGTCACTACATTTAATTATATCATTAATTTGTATAATGTCAAGTACAATTTTCAAAAAAGTTTTGTCGAAAATTGCCTAAAATTACAATTTTGATACAAATTCGCCAATTTTTTCGCAGCTGTTTTGTAAACAATTCTAAACAGCACTTGTTTCGTAGTGCTATTCACACAAATTTATCAAAAAAGTTTGTTAAAAATCACAACATTTTTTGAATCATAAACACCGTCTGCCTATGGTTTTCCTTTCACGATCAAAGCGGTGAGCAAAAATTGCTCACCGCCATCTTGATTTTTCTTAAGTTTCATATTTCACAAAGATCAGAGAACCAAAGAGGGCGCGGTATATACTCTTGCAGCTAACTCCTGATTAAGCATATAAAGGCTCTTGGGATCGGAGCCAAACAACTCCATTTTCGTGATCATATCATTTGCGTTGGTCTCTTCCTCGCCCTGCTCCTTCACGAACCAATCAAGAAACTGCATCGTTCGGAAATCCTTAACTTCATATGCCGCGGCATATATATCGTTTATCAAGGACGTTACGTACTCCTCGTGTTCAAGTCCCGCCTTGAGCACATCCATATGACACTCAAATAACTTATCGGGCTTCGCAATAGCATCAAGAGTAACTATCTGATTTTCGTTCTGCAAATACTGATAAAACAGCATCGCGTGGTCACGCTCCTCCTGCGCCTGAACCATATACCAGTTAGCAAATCCGTCAAGTCCTTTGGCCTTGAAATAATTCGAAAAATCAAGGTAAAGATACGCAGAATAAAATTCCTTGTTTATCTGTTGATTCAACAGCTCGTGTACCTTAGCATTCATCATAACGTTTACCTCCTATTGAATACTATTAAATAGCAGCCTTCCACAGACCGTGTAGATTACAGTATGCGTAAACTGCAACAGGCTTTTCATCAGAAAGCGCAAATGTAACAACAGGAACCTTGCCTATCTCAAGACATTTGCGCTGACCGCCCTTGTCTGTCTGAAGATATACCCATAGAATACTGTGCTCATCCACCATAGGATGCTCCACAGAACCGATGGTCACCGTTACAGTCTTTCCCTCAACACTGACAACGGGAATATGCTTTTCATGGCTTGCCTCGACTACACCTGATTCAAGCTTTGTCATTTTCTGTCCGCAGCACATCATAGGAACACCTGCATCGTGGATCATTCCTATGAGATTGCCACAATGCTCGCAAATATAAAACTTATTGTTATCACACATAATAAAATCCTCCGTGATTATTTGTTGTCTCATATTCTGTTTGCAGATATTCTACCATTAAATTAACGTTTTGTCAATAATATCAGCAAAAAATTATATCAATAGGATACATTGTTATCAGCAAGTCAAAATACTTCTTGGCGGCGAAAGAGACTGCAAAAAATTACTCAAGACAAAAAGAAATAAATCCTATCAAACAACAAGCGATAAAAAAGCGATTGAAAATTACACGCAAGCTATTTGTTAAATATCAAAGATTCTATTGCATCCGCAACTCCGCCGTCCTGGCAAGAGGATGTGACAAAATCGGCAATAGATTTGATATATTCGTTGGCATTTCCCATAGCTACTCCAATGCCGGCGAATTTGATCATATCGTCATCATTTATGCTGTCTCCCATAGCTATAGATTGTTCAATATCTGCTCCGAAATAATCACAAACGGTTGCTATTCCAGTTGCCTTATTACATCCTTGCGCGGGAATTTCCATGTATTCAGAATGAGCATATACAATATACCCACGCTTTCTCAAAATTTCAACGTCAGCCTCCGAAACCGGATTCATATATGATATTTTAGACACAGGCATATCTGCATATTTTTCCAAAAAATCGTATGTGGTTTTCACAGAATTCTTTCTACTCATCGCGACAATACGTTCAATACTTTCAGCAATAGTTAAGAATCCGTGTTCCTCACCGAAACGCATCAAATATTCAACATCATCTCTTTCCATATGTGCGGAGAAAATCAACTTATTTTCAATAGTGATTGCCGTTCCCATTCCTCCAACAATACCGTTAGGGGCTATGCTTTCGAGAACGATATCGGGTATAATACTGTGCGTTCTTGCAGAATTTATGAAAATTTTATGTCCTAATGCCTTTGCCTTAGCCAATGCATTAGCTGTTCTTGAAGGAACCTCATTGCCGTCAAAAATCGTGCCGTCCACATCAAGAAAAATAATATATTTATCTTTCGCAAATTTTTCCATAAAAATCTCATCACCTATTCTTTTCATAAGTATATAATTATCATATATAAAGGTCAATGATAAAGCAATTTTTGAATACCGAAATAATCTCTTGTAAAGAAAAATACGAACTTTGATCACTCAGGGTTCGTACTTTTCCTGTTTGTGGTCATAGCATAAAATTGCAACTATTCCCTTCAATGCAACTAAATGCGCTCTTCCCAAACAGTACGACGACCGTCAGCTTGTATACCGCAAATATAAGCACCGCGCTTCAAAGGCAGGCGGAATTGCACATCCCAATTTTCAGGCCATACAGGAAAGGGCTCATATTTATTTCCGCCAGTTTGTAACAATGCCAACCTTAAACAAAGTGAAGTCATTCCACCATGATCCTGATCGGGAGTATCATCGAAGTTAGGTCCCCAAAACGCAGGAAACAGTGCGCGTTTATCGGTCATTCCGCTTTGACGGATCAAATGTGTTACCGTTTCCGATTCTAAACCAAGCAAAGCGGCATCGACGGGATCTTGACTCCAGCCTCCAGCTTGGCGATGGGCGCGTTTATCATAGGTTCGACGGGCAATATCCAACCCATCCTTTCCAAGTCCATACAGTTCATAAGGGAATACAGCATATAGTTCGCAATTTTCTATGTTATTGGAGTCTGGAAAAATCTTGATCTCACACGGCGCCAAAACAATTCCGTCATCTGTATTTTCAACAGGCAACTCCGGAATTGCCGGAAGAAGACTGTCAACCAGACTCCTTAAAGTCAGTGGAATGTCTGACATTGCATTCAGTTTCTCACACACCACTCGCAAGCCTGCTACATCCGGCGCATCATTCACACACATCTGCCACGTTTCCAAAGAAGAAACCGGAGTCATTACCATTTTTCCGTTAAACCGTTCAAAATGACGGTCAAAAAACAGCAATGTTTGCTCAATAAATTCAAGCATAATCTCCCTTCGAGACATATCCTCGGAAAGCTCCATGTATTTCAACATCATATATGACAACTCCAACATGCCGTTATAATGATACCTGATATAGCCGTTACAAGGCTCTCCGCGTCGCAGTGCCTTACCACCTTCTCCACGGCGAACACCGTTTTCATTCTCAAATCCGTAGTTGCTGTTGGCATACAGTCCAAAGTGCGATACAGTTTCGGGGATCAAAATTCCCGAATGACCAAAGTAGATCTCACACCGCGCCTTTGCAATTGGCATCATGTTGAGATACATATCAAAAAACGGAAGCATAGAGCTATAGTCGCCCATGTACAGGAGATACCAGTACATAATACGCGTATTTTGAAACCAATAAGGCGCCCCCCATCTTCGAGCGTCATAATTTCCGGGATATCCATCCATTTGATTGGCGGTGAAGAGCAGACCGTTAAACTTCATTGGTGCATTTCCCCTGTCCGAACAGTGCGTCATATAGCGTTGATACAAAAAGGCCTTCGTTATCATTTCAGCCTGCTCGTCTCCCATGGCAAAAACATAGGCTTGCTCCCAAAAGCTTCTCCAGCTTTGCGCGTGTGCGGCATAGCCCCCTGAGCTCTCGTTTCCATAGTGCTCATAAAGTGCATCCAAGGAATCCGCCAACTCTACGGCATCATCAGTAAATCTTGACTCAACGAAAATCGACGCATTCACTTGCGTCTTATTCGTTCCAATCAATCGATCCTGCATGGGATACATGTCGGGGGAATACATACCTGCTCCGAATGTATAACCCAGCAAAGGATCCTTTTCCCTACCAATATAATCCTCCATATGCTGATTTTTTATCGAGAATTCATAACAGCTTTGAGAGTTGCGGTGGATCTGAGCAACACCGCCGTTTTTGGTAGCAGTGACTATATCCGCACTTTCAACAATGTCACACTTCCCTCCGCGCGCAAAGTAATTGGAATCATCTTTTTTCGGATCAATAGGTACATCACGATAATTGACAAATCTTATATTGGTATCCACAGGCATCTCAGCATTCAATACAAGGCGCAAGCACGGTGCGAACGCGTCCACATATATTCGCAACTTGTTATTTCCGCTAACAATGTCAAGGACCCCTTCCGCAATATTCAGATCAAAATTTGCGCCTTCCGTGAAAGGGCACGGATTGATCGACATCACAACGTGCGCAACCTTCAAAAGACGATACAATTCACTCCAGGAATCGGTTTTTGAAATAAGAATATGAATAAGTCCATCAGCTGTCAGCCAAACGTTTGCGCCAATATCTCCGTTTCCCAATGGTAAGGATTTCATGGCATCATCCATTACTCCAAAATATTTAAATGAGTAATTTTTTATACGGTCAGCAATCATAAAAATATCTCCTTAAACTACATTATTAAAAGCAGGAAAAGACCTGAACTTTGAAAGTTGTCTTATTATAGCATAAGTCATTTTGGGATGTCAAGTAAATATCAAAAGTTTTCAAAGAGCGATGAAGTTAGTTTTTATCATGTTTTTCTTCCGAATGATGTGTTCTGTAATCGGAACACATCATTCGGATCAACAAAAAAGGTACGCGATGCGTACCCTCAGACCACTGGCAAAGCCTATCTCAAACAAGAGATAGACTTTGTTTTTTGTTAATGCGGAGAAAACGGAGATATTTCTCCAACATAGCTTCGCTATCTTCTTCATGTTTTTTAGAGTTGACAGTGTCAATTGCAACTCGCATTTTAAAGGGGGGAGTTTAAGTCTGTAAACCATAGTATATCCGTTTTTCATTTGTATTTCCCCTATTTCCTATATTATATTAGAAAAGCTGCTCATCTTCAAATGTGTGGAAATGTCGCAGGTTCAAGTCACTTCAATCTTCAAAAAGTTGCAAAAAACAAAAGGTCAAAAAACAGCCCCAAAAAACAGAAAAAGCCTTGTAAAACAAGGCTTTTAGGCATAGGTTGCAATTTTGACCTATGAGAATGGTGCGAGAAACGGGACTTGAACCCGTACGGTGTAACCACACGCCCCTCAAACGTGCGCGTCTGCCAGTTCCGCCACTCTCGCATATTTATCTGTGCCACCTCAGCGGCAACAGATAATATTATACTCTTTTTTCTGAAAATGTCAATACCTTTTTCAAAATTTTTTTATTTAATTTCAAAGGTCTGTCAAATCGCCAAAAAACGGCGTTTTTATCGTGTCATTTTGTCTATCTTTATCAAATTCGTTCAAATTCAATCCGCATTTTGATTATTTGACAAAAGCTCCTCCCTATCCCGAATGCGTTTCTTCTCTCCTATCTTTCCGCATATCAGGAGCGTCACAAGATAGCCAGCAGAAAATATTACAAACGCCAAAAGATAATCTATAAAACCTATGTACTCTATGTATGAGGCACTTGTAAACGCCGCGCCGCTTTCAAAAATCCCAGCCAGATAAACCGTACCGCCGCCTATGAACGGATAAAATTTCAAAAGTATGCAGAGCAACAGCTGGAGGACGATCGCCAAAGAAAACGTACACAACGACGATTTCGCGTTAAACTCCGCCAGCTTATAAGATAGCAAATAAGTCACAGCGCCGATAATCCCCGAGACGACAACGAAAGAAACTATCAACCTTATTATGACCGCCATAAAATAGTCCACCTCCACAAAGAGGTTTACTATCTTAACCGCTAAGGACATAGCGGCGAGATTGACCAGACACGCCGCAAAAATACAAAGAAACATACTTCCCGTCTCTTTCAGAAACTGTTTTTTCATTTTTAACCCCTCCGCAAATGATAATCTACTGCGATAATTATACCACACCCGTCATATAAATTCAATACGTCAGTAACTATTAAGGAGAAAAAATGAAGATAAAGATTAGTTTCTTTGCCATTATGATGTTATTTTCATTGATAATATCGGGAGCGTATTACGCAATTATCCCGATATCCGCCGCATTTCTTCACGAGCTGGGACATATATTTGCGGCAAGGGCGAGAAAAGTAGAGCTTAAAAATTTCGACGTGGGTATTTTCGGCGCAAGGCTGACTATCGGCGGCAGTATATGCTCGTACGCTGACGAGATGATAGTATGCGCATCAGGACCTCTTGTAAATCTTATTCTTGCGGGTATATGTATCTTTGCAACACTAGCTTATGGGATAGACTGCGACGCTTTCGAGCTTTTTATCATATCCTCTCTCTGCCTCGGGATTCTCAATCTGCTTCCTATCAGGTCTTTTGACGGCGGCAGGATACTTGGCGCGGCGCTGTCTCAGGCATTTAACGAGAGGATAGCGGATACGGCGGTAACCGCACTGTCTTTTTTGTCTCTTTTTATCTTATGGTGTATATCTCTCTATCTTATTTTGCGTACATCGGCTTCCCTCTCGCTGTTCGTCTTTTCTATCTCACTGTTTGCCAACATATTCATAGAAAAGAGGTAAATCCGAGGTGAAAGAGGAAAACGAAGCTTTTAGAAGATTAAAAAAGCAATCGGAAGAAAAACCAAGTTTTTTGGCAAATAATCTCAAATACTGAACTTTAATTTGAAATATTGTCAAAAATTGAAAATATTTTTCAAAATATATTGCAATTCATTTCAATATCTGTTACAATATTCGCAAGGATTTTATAGGCACCTCGGAACAAGGGAGACAAAACGCGCGCTCTCTCGTTACAAACACAAGTTTTTTGTGGTCCACAGGCCTTTCATCCTGTATTTTTATCCTTAAAGGAGTTTTTATGCGGAATGAAAAAAAAACTAGTCGAAAAACAAAATTTATCCGAAACACTTGAGAGCGAACAGTCAACCTCAAGCACGGAAAAGAAAAACAAGCTCATCGAACTGAGAAATATCTCCAAGTCCTTTGACGGTGAGACAGTACTTGATGAAATCAATCTTTATATTACGGATAAGGAATTCATCACTCTGCTCGGTCCTTCGGGTTGCGGAAAGACCACCACTCTGCGTATCATCGGCGGCTTTGAGACACCCGATACGGGAGACTTATTCTTTGACGGGGTAAGAATAAACGACATCCCCCCTCACAAACGTCAGGTAAACACGGTCTTTCAGAAGTACGCGCTCTTCCCTCACCTCAACGTTTATGACAATATTGCCTTTGGTCTGAGAATTGCCAAAGTGGAAGAAAGCGAGATAAAGGAAAGAGTTACCGATATGCTCAAGATGGTCAATCTTTGCGGCTTTGAGCGAAGAAACGTAAGTCTTCTCTCGGGAGGACAGCAGCAACGTGTGGCAATTGCCCGCGCACTGATAAACAAGCCCAAGGTCTTGTTGCTTGACGAGCCTCTCGGTGCGCTTGACCTCAAGCTCCGCAAGGATATGCAGGTCGAGCTTAAAAATATACAGGCACAGACAGGCATAACCTTTATATACGTTACACACGACCAGGAGGAAGCCCTCTCTATGTCGGACACTGTTGTCGTTATGGCAAACGGCAAGATACAGCAGATAGGTACTCCTACCGATATATACAATGAGCCCGTAAACGCTTTTGTTGCCGACTTCATCGGCGAATCGAATATCCTTGACGGCGTTATGCTGGAGGACTTCAAGGTCAGATTTGCGAGTCAGACATTTGACTGTCTTGACAAGGGCTTTGATAAAAATGAGCAGATAGACGTGGTCGTTCGCCCCGAAGACGTGGACGTCGTTCCCATGGAAAAGGGTATGCTGACCGGAAAGGTCTCCTCTGTCACCTTCAAAGGCGTTCACTACGAGATAATCGTGGATATTGACGGCTTCAAGTGGATGATACAGACCACTGATTATGTAGCTCCCGATGAAACGATAGGTATTTATATCGAGCCCGATGCTATACATATAATGAAAAAGTCTGAATATTCCGATATGTTCGGAGACTACTCGTCCTTCTCTGACGAGCTTGAACACCTCTCAGATATTACAGAGGAGGACGAAAAACAATGAAGCATCGTTCTCTCTTTGACAGAATTTCCGGAACGCCTTATGTCGTCTGGTCATTGATGTTCATAATAACACCGCTTATATTCGTTCTCTATTTTGCCTTTACGGACAGAAGTGGCGCATTTACATTAGATAATATCTTCTCACTTTCATCCTATTCCGAGACTTTCGTTCTCTCTATCGGATTCTCTCTAATCGCCACCACAATATGTTTGCTTATAGGTTATCCTTTAGCATATTGTATGTCACGAACATCGGAGCGCACTAGAAATATCTTACTTGTGCTTCTTATGCTTCCTATGTGGATAAGCCTTCTTATCCGAACATATTCGCTTATGGCACTTTTGGATAACGGCGGTATCGTAAGTACCTTCCTTACCAAACTCGGATTTGAAAAATTAACGTTTATCGGAACAGAGGCAGCAGTTATCCTAGGAATGATATACGATTTTCTTCCATATATGGTCTTGCCAATTTATACTTCACTTACAAAATTGGATAAGCGTTATATAGAAGCTGCTTCTGACCTTGGCTGTAACGGGATACAGGTTATTTCTAAAATTATTTTTCCGCTTACCCTTCCGGGGGTTATTTCGGGTATAA
Source organism: Eubacteriales bacterium (assembly GCA_045632545.1). Classification (GTDB taxonomy): domain Bacteria; phylum Bacillota; class Clostridia; order Oscillospirales; family CAG-272; genus HGM12713. The sequence continues at coordinate 21,311 of JAZQWY010000121.1, forward strand.
CTATGGTTTTCGTCCCTTCCATCAGCACGTTCTATATTTCACAGAAGCTTGGTGGAGGATCATTCGACCTTATTGGAGATACGATAGAACGTCAATTTCAAAACTCGGTAACCTACCACACAGGCGCGGCTATATCTTTGGTAATGATGATACTCATTCTCATTTCTCTTGCTATAATGAATAAATTTTCAGACAGCGAGGAGGAAATGATAATATGAAATTTTTATCAAAGTTTTACATCGCAATCATCTTTTTTATCCTCTATGCGCCTATACTCGTGGTAATACTATTTTCTTTTAACAGATCGGGTAGCCTGAGTAATTTTTCGGAGTTTTCTCTTTACTGGTATAAGGACCTTTTCAGAAACAGCGAAGCTATAACGGCACTTAAAAATTCACTTTTTCTCGCTGTATCATCTTCTTTTTTGGCTACGATTATAGGAACTCTCGCTGCATGTAGTATAGCTCATTCGAAGAGTAAATTTTATAAACGAGCTATGAAAAGTGTCTCCAATATACCCATGATGAACCCTGATATTGTTACAGGTGTGTCTATGATGCTTCTTTTTGTCGGAGTGGCGACCATCATCGGTGCCGGAGACGCGCTTGGAATGTGGACTATGCTTTTAGCACATACCACCTTTAATCTGCCTTACGTTATTCTCTCCATACTTCCTAAGTTTAATCAGATGGATAAGAACTTGCTTGAGGCGGCACTTGATCTTGGCTGCACCCCAACGCAGACCTTCTTTAAAGTGGAGCTTCCCTGCATATTGCCCGGAATAATCTCAGGACTTATGATGGGCTTTACCCTCTCTCTTGATGACTTCGTTATAAGCCATTTTGTAAGTTCTCCAGATTTCAAGACCCTTCCATTGTATATCTATAATCAAACTGCGCACGAAGTCAAATTCAGTATGTACGCTCTATGCACACTTATGATAGTCGCTATATTGATATTGCTTATAGCCGTCAATCTTGCAGACAATCGCAAAGGACGCAAAAAAAACCAAAAGCTAAAAAAAGCAGGAGGTGCTCACTGATGAAAAAAAAGGTAGTTTTATTGCTTCTTCTGGCAATTTTTCTAACATTGAGCACCCCACTACTTTCAAGCTGTTCCTCTGATGATGTCACTACTCTCTATGTTTATAACTGGGGCGAATACATCTCAGATGGCTCGGACGGTTCAATAGACGTAAACGCAGAATTTGAAAAATACTGTGAAGAAACGCTTGGTATGAAGGTCGAGGTAAATTACTCCACCTTTTCAAGCAATGAAAGTATGTACGCTAAGATAAGCAGCGGTTCAGCAGTTTACGATGTTATAATCCCCTCGGATTATATGATACAAAGAATGATCTCTGAAGATCTTCTCGCGCCTCTTGATATTTCAAAGATACCTAATTATCAGCACATAGATGAAAAGTTCAAGGGTGAAAATGTATATTACGAAGACGATTCTGACAACATTTACTCCGTACCCTATTTCTACGGTATGATAGGCGTTATATATAACACCGATATAGTGGCCGAAGAAGATGCCAAATCTGAGAGTTGGGAGCTTATGTGGGACGAAAATTATATTCGTGATATCCTTCAGTTCAACAACAGCAGAGATGCTTTCGGCACTGCTCTTTATTATCTTGGATATGACGTAAATGAAGCCACAGAAGAACAGTGGCGAGAGGCTTTAGCTCTTTTAAAAACGCAAAAGGAGCTGGTTCAGGGATACGTTATGGACGAGATATTCAACAAAATGATGAGTGGCTCGGCAGCTATTGCCTCTTATTACGCAGGAGATTTTCTTTCGATGTATGAGGATAATGATTCCCTTGCTTTCTACTATCCCAAAGAAGGAACGAACTCATATGTTGACGCGATGTGCATTCCTAAAAATTCCACAAACTACGATCTCGCATCCGAGTACATAAATTTTATGTGCAGCGAAGAAATAGCTATCGCTAATGCTGAGTACACTTATTACGCTTCTCCTTTGACAACGGTGTGTGATAACGAGGAGTATCAAGAATATATGCTGGACGTCCATCCCGAAGCTATGGATATTCTATACGGCGAGGCGACCGAATCTATTAACACCCAAGCCTATTTGAATCTCTCTCCAGAAAAACTTGTTCTTCTTAACGAGCTTTGGGAAGAACTGAAAATAGAAAGCAGTATAGGTACGGGTATATATATATGTTGTGGTACTATCCTGGGAACGCTCTTAATTTTGGGTACTGTCGGCGCAATAAAAAAGCGACGCCGTGCAAAATACTACGACTAACATTAAAATATTTTAGCGGTGCGACGATTTCTTCATCGCGCCGCTATCAATTTACACGGAGAAATTATGAGAGCCCTAGAAACAAAAGCAAAATTCAATCTTATCTCTGCTATGTTCATATTCGGAACTATCGGAATATTCAGAAGATTTCTTCCCTACTCCTCAAGCATCGTAGCCTTCTTCAGAGGAATTATCGGAGTTCTGTTTCTTGCCGCGGTGATACTATGCCGACGGCAAAAGCTCAATATCGAAGCTATCAAGAAAAATCTTGCTCTGCTATGTATCTCGGGCGCGTGCTTGGGCATAAATTGGATACTTATCTTTGAAGCCTACCGATACACCACCGTTGCCACGGCCACGCTTTGCTATAATATGACACCCGTCCTTGTAATTATCGCCTCGCCCTTTATATTAAAGGAAAAGCTGACGCTCAAAAAAGCGATATGTGCGCTCGTTGCTATAATTGGAATAGTCGTAATATCGGGCATATTCACCGACGGCGGAGCAAATCTGCGTGGCGTACTGTTTGGACTCAGCGCGGCGGTATTTTATGCCTCGCTCGTAATATTAAACAAGTTTATCAAGGGCGTTTCGGACTTTGAAAAAACTATCATTCAGCTTGGTATGGCGGCGATAGCTATACTTCCGTATATGCTTCTTACAGAGGATATGGGCGCGATATCTTTTGAACTATCCTCTGTTGCTCTGCTTCTGTTCGTGGGCATTCTTCACACAGGGGTAGCATACACTCTGTATTTTGGAAGCATAGGGCGAATAAGCGCGCAGAGCGCGGCGATATGCAGTTATATCGACCCTGTTGTTGCTCTTGTACTGTCAGCTCTCATTCTTAAAGAGGACTTCGGTCTGATGCAGCTTGCAGGCAGTGTTTTGATACTTGGCGCGGCTCTTGTAAGTGAGCTGCCGTCACTAAAAAGAAAAAAAACTGATAATATTGAAAAAAACTCTTGACAAAAATAAATATACGTGATATACTTGTAAAGTATTTTGCTTTACAGTTATAAAAGGCGGCCAAGATATGTTTGAAAAAAACCTTCAAATCGGATATTTGCTTGACTTTTACGGTGATATCCTGCCCGAGCGCAAACGTTCGGTGATGGATATGTACTACAACGAGGACCTCTCTCTGGCTGAGATAGCCGCTGAGATAGGTATTTCCCGCCAAGGTGTTCGTGATATAATAAAGAAATCCGAGGACGAGCTCAATTTTTACGAGGAAAAGCTTGGTCTCGCTCAGAAGCTCCGCCGAGCTGAGGAGAGCGTCAACAAAGTGTCCGAACTAGCTTCTCATCTTGACCTCCCCGACGAATTTTTGAAAGAGCTTGATGCTCTTACGGAAATAATCGCAGAATAACAGTTTATACCGCATTTAACGAAAGGAAGGTATCGTTTATGTTTCAAAGCCTGAGCGAAAAGCTCGAAAATGCCTTCAAGAAATTCAGAAATAAAGGTAAGCTTACCGAAACCGACGTAAAGGCAGGTATGCGTGAGATCAAGCTTGCGCTTCTGGAAGCCGACGTAAACTTCAAGGTCGTCCGCGATTTTATCAAGGTCGTATCCGAAAGAGCTGTGGGCTCTGAGGTGCTTGAATCCCTGCTCCCCGCGCAACAGATAGTCAAGATAGTCAACGAGGAGCTGACCAACCTTATGGGCGGAACGCAATCCAAGCTCACGATATCATCTAAGCCGCCTACGGTGGTCATGATGGTGGGACTTCAAGGCGCGGGAAAGACCACCCACGCGGGAAAGCTTGCCGGACTTTACAAAAAGCAAGGCAAAAATCCCCTGCTCGTCGCCTGTGATATATATAGACCTGCCGCTGTCAAGCAGTTGCAGATAGTCGGTGAGAAGCTAAATATTCCCGTATTCACCATGGGCGACAAGACCTCCCCCGTTACTATCGCCGAGGAGGGCGTAAAATACGCTATCTCTAAGGGACACGATATGGTGTTTATTGATACCGCGGGACGGTTGCATATTGACGAGGAGCTTATGAACGAGCTCCGTATGATAAAGGAAAAGGTTACACCAACAGAGATACTACTGACGATAGACGCGATGATAGGTCAGGATGCCGTCAACGTTGCCGAGACATTCAACGAAATGCTTGACATCACGGGAGTGGTACTGACAAAGCTGGACGGTGATACGAGAGGCGGCGCGGCGCTGTCTGTCAAGCACGTCACTGGAAAGCCTATCAAGTTCGTGGGAACCGGAGAGAAGCTTGACACTATCGAGCCCTTCTACCCCGACAGAATGGCATCTAGAATACTCGGTATGGGAGACGTTCTTTCACTCATTGAAAAAGCCGAACAAGCCTACGACGAGAAGAAAGCTGTTGAGCTCGAAAAGAAGCTCCGTGAATCCACATTTACTCTTGACGATTATCTTGAACAGTTTGCTCAGCTCAAAAATATGGGCAATCTTGACCAGATAATGGGCATGATGCCGGGTATGAACGCGGGAGCGCTCAAGGACGCAAAGATAGACGAAAAGGCTATAGCGCGTACTGAGGCTATCATAAAATCTATGACTAAGCGTGAGCGCGAGAAGCCCGATATCCTCAACGCGTCAAGAAAGAAAAGAATTGCCGCGGGAAGCGGAACTACCGTTGAGGAGGTCAATAAGCTACTTCGCCAGTTTGAACAGACCACACGCCTTATGAAGCAGCTCTCTAACCCCAAGGGACTTGCCAAGTTCGGCAGAAACAAAATGAAAATCCCATTCTAAACAATGGATTTTATATAATTATTTTATCATATTTTTTGGAGGAATAAAAAAATGTCAGTTAAAATCAGACTCAGAAGAACAGGAGCAAAGAAAGCTCCCACATACCGCGTTATCGTAGCAGACAGCCGTTCTCCCAGAGACGGTCGTTTCATCGAGGAGATTGGACACTACAATCCCCGCACAGAGCCCGTTGAGATAGTTATCAACGAGGAAAAGGCTAAGGTTTGGCTCAAGAACGGCGCTCAGCCCACGGAAACTGTTAAGGCTCTGCTGAAGAAATCCGGCATTATCGACTAATCTCAGGTGACCTGATATGACAGATTTGAAAGAAACTTTATACGGCATTGCCCGTGCTATCGTAGACAATCCCGATGAAGTTTCCATTGTCGAAAACGAGAACGGTAAAGAGGTTAAACTTATCCTCAGCGTTGCGGAAAGCGATATGGGAAGGGTTATCGGCAAAAACGGAAAAAATGCTAAGGCTATCAGAACCGTTATGAAGGCTGTTGCCGCATCCGATGGAAAACGCGTGATCGTTGACATCAGATAAGGGTTCGTAAAATCAAACCACAGAAAATGGGAACCGCTTTGTGCGTACTTGTACGGTATTCGTTAGCACATTCGGTTCCCTTTTCTTTAATTCGAGGTATTATGAATAAAAATTCAAAAAAAGAGCTTTTTAATTCCCTGTCAGAGTGCGCGGACGAGCTGCTACAAGAGATAAAAGCTTATACTTCGTCTTTTGACAAAGCTTCTCTGCTTAAAATGAAGATTGATGAAGCTGAAATGAAATCTGCCCACGCAAGCTATAGGACGCTTACCTCAAAAATAATACGGATAAAGAACAGAATGGACTGTCTTACGTCGGATATATCAAATATGCTATGCAGAGCCGATATGGAAATGGATACCGAGATGGCCGCCCACCTTATAGACATTTTTGATAATTATCTTGAATGGTCGGGCGCTGTATCATCGTTTATCCAACGCTCGGACAGGCTTTTTACAAAAAACAATCCCGACTTCAGGTTGTCCACGGCTATATCCTACGCAACGGCATTTCTGAACGCTACCGAAAAACTGAAAGGAGTTTTGTCAAATGAAAAGTTATATTCTGGCGCTTGACCAAGGTACGACCAGCTCACGATGTATCATATTTGACCGAGAGAACAGAATTGTATCTGTATCTCAAAAGGAATTCCCTCAGATATTCCCTCGAGACGGTTGGGTGGAGCACAATCCCGACGACATATATTTTTCTCAGGTGGGCGTTGCCAAGGAGGCTATGGAAAAAGCCAATATCTCGCCCTCACAGATAGCAGCTATCGGTATCACAAACCAGCGAGAGACGGTAATCGTGTGGGATAAAACCACGGGAAAGCCCATATATAACGCTATCGTGTGGCAATGCAGAAGAACTGCCGAGCTTTGCGAGGAGCTGAGGCACAGCGGTGTCGAAGATACGATACGCAAAAAGACGGGGCTCGTGATTGATTCCTATTTCTCCGCCACAAAGATAAAGTGGATACTCGATAACGTGGCAGGAGCGAGAGAAAAGGCTGACAAAGGCGAGCTTATGTTCGGCACGGTGGATAGCTGGCTGATATACAATCTCAGCGGAGGTAAGGTACACGCAACCGACGTCTCAAACGCGTCAAGAACGATGCTCTTCAACATAAATACTCTTGATTGGGACGACGAGCTTCTGGAGCTTTTCACAGTTTCACATTCTATGCTACCCGAGGTAAAGCCGTCAAGCGAAATATTCGCCGATACAGATTCCTCAATATTCGGCGTTCCGATACCGATATCGGGCGTTGCGGGAGACCAGCAGGCGGCGCTGTTCGGCCAGTGCTGTTACGACAAGGGAGATGTAAAAAACACATACGGAACAGGCGGATTTATGCTTATGAATACGGGTAACGCCCCTGTGTTCTCGGACAACGGACTTATCACGACGGTAGGATGGATACTTAACGGAGCTGCTACTTACGTTCTTGAAGGCTCAGTGTTCATATGCGGCGCGGCTGTTCAGTGGCTGAGAGACGGTGTTGGGCTGATAAGCAACTCCTATGAGACAGAGGCTCTCTCCATCTCAGTCCCCGACACGGCAGGGGTATATTTCGTCCCCGCCTTCGTAGGATTTGGCGCGCCCTATTGGGACCCATACGCAAGAGGCGCTATCTTCGGAATAACCAGAGCCACGCGCCGTGAGCATATCGTCAGGGCAGCTATAGAATCAATGGCATTCCAGACGTATGACGTGCTTAAGCTTATGGAGAAAGAGACGGGCGGAGAGATAAATTCACTTAGAGTTGACGGAGGAGCTTCGGCTAATAACTTTCTGCTTAGCTTTCAATCCGACATATTATCGAAGCCTATCATCCGTCCCGAGTGCATAGAAACGACCGCGCTTGGAGCCGCAGCTTTCGCTGGTCTTGCAGTCGGATTCTACTCCTCTACCGAGGATATAAAAAATAGACTGCAAATAAATCGCACCTTTGAGCCAACCATAGCTCAAGCGGAGCGAGAGGCTAAATTAGACAGATGGCACAAAGCCGTAAGCTGTTCGCTCGATTGGATACCGTAAATTCAGTAAAACAAACTGAAATTTTCAGCGCCTTTCATATTTTATAAAAAAAGGCGCAAAATATTTCTTAATAAAACTATCAGGAGGAATATATTTTGATAAATATAAGAAAATGCGCGGTCATAGGTTGCGGCTTTGTTGGCGCGACCGCCGCTTTCTCATTGGCGCAAAGCAGTATGTTCTCGGAAATGGTCCTCATAGACCTTGACCGCAAGAAGGCTGAGGGAGAGGCAGCTGATATCAGCCAGGCGCTCCCCCTTATATCGCCTATGGATATCTACGCTGGAGACTATTGTGACCTTGCTGACGCAAATATCATAATAATCACCGCGGGCGCTGCTCAGCTCCCCGGTCAGACACGCACTGACCTTGTTGAGAGCAACGCGAAGATATTTAAGTCTATAGTCAGCAGCATAGCAAAGTATAACACCGAGGGTATAATCCTTGTAGTAACAAACCCCGTGGACGTTCTTACCTACGTCACGCTTAAAATATCCGACTTTCCGCCCGAGCGTGTAATAGGCTCTGGAACTGTGCTTGACACGGCAAGACTTAAGTACCTCGTGGGACGTCATCTTGACGTAGACCCAAGAAACGTGCATACCTTCATTATCGGTGAGCACGGCGACAGCGAGCTTCCGGTTTGGTCGAGCGCAAACGTATCGGGTGTCGACCTCAACAAATTCTGCGAGACTTGCCACACGCACTGTAGTATGACTTCCCTTCAAAAGCTGTTTGACGACGTGAAAATGAGCGCGTATAAGATAATAGAGGCTAAGGGAGCGACCTACTATGCTATCGCGGAATCTATACGCAGGATAGTATCGGCAATCATGCGTGACGAAAACACCATACTCCCTCTATCAACCCTCGCCTCGGGACATTACGGACTTGACGATGTGTGTCTCGGACTTCCCTGTATCATTGGAGCGAACGGAATAAAGCAGGTGCTTGAGATACCACTTGACGATAACGAATTGTCTCTACTCGTAAAATCTGCCAACAAGCTGAAAAATCTGGCTCATTCGCTCGACATATTCTCTTCTCAGAAAAAATAGTTGACCTAAGAAACCGACTGTGATATAATGCTATTGAAATCTTATACACGGAGGTGATAAATATGACGTTTGAGGAGCTTTCCCGTCTTCTTGAGGAAAACAGGCTGGTTGACTTTATGAGGGCGCTTGACCAGATAAATGCCATAGACGCGGCTGAATATCTGGAATATGTGGAACCCGAAATACTGCCCAAGGTATTCCGTATGTTGAAAAAGAATACTGCTGCGGAAATATTTGCCGAGCTTGACTCATCATTACAGGAAACTATTATCACCTCTATCACCGACGCGGAGATATCAAAGCTGGTCGAGGAGCTTTTTATCGACGACACAGTAGATATGCTGGAGGAGCTTCCCGCAAACGTGGTGAGCAGAATACTCCGTGTTGCTTCCCCTCATACCCGAAAGGAGATAAACAAATTTCTGAAATATCCGCCCGACAGCACGGGCAGCGTTATGACCTCGGAATTTATAAGCGTACTTTCAGATATGACGGTCAGCGAGGCGATAGAGCGAGTTCAGAAAACAGGCAGCGATAAGGAAACTATATACGTCATCTACGTGACTGACAAGTATCGTGTACTCAAGGGTTTTATCGAGCTGAGAGACCTTATATTCTCTCCTCAGACCGAGCTTATTGAGAACGTAATGGCTGGCTCTGTCATATCAGCGCGTACCCTTGACGACCGAGAGATAGCAGCATCGCTTATTTCTAAATACGACCTTCTCGCGCTTCCCGTGGTTGATACCGAGGATAGGCTAGTGGGAATAGTTACCGTCGACGACGCTATGGACGTCATTGAGGAAGCGGCAACCGAAGATATCGAAATAATGGCTGCTATCTCCCCTAACGACAAGCCGTATCTGAAAACAGGCGTGTTTGAGACCTGGAAAAATAGGATACCTTGGCTAATGCTACTGCTGATATCCTCTGCCTTTACGGGAAGCATAATAACCCACTACGAGCAAGCCCTCGGCTCTATGGTCATTCTTACGGCGTTTATACCTATGCTTATGGGCACTGGAGGAAACGCGGGCGGTCAGGCGTCAGCCACCATAATCCGCGGACTTTCTCTCGGCGAGATAAGAATGGGAAACATTCTGCGGATAATCTGGAAGGAATTCAGAATATCTCTGCTGTGCGGAGCAAGTCTTTCGTTACTCATATTCGCTAAGGCTATGCTTATAGACAGGACATCGCCCTCGGTGGCGCTCGTTGTGGCTGTCTCGCTGCTTTTGACCGTCGTTCTGGCAAAATTTGTGGGCTGTACTCTGCCTATACTCGCAAAGCGAGTGGGATTCGACCCAGCCGTTATGGCAAGTCCTTTCATAACCACTATCGTGGATGCGGTCTCCTTGCTTATATATTTTCAAATAGCGTCCTATGCGCTTGGACTTTAGAGTTTCTCGGGAGGAAAGACTTTTCCTCCCGAAATTTCTTTTTACCTATTGAAATAAGAGGTGAAATATGATATAATTCTTAAGTTATCATTTGATATCGGAGGTAATTAAAATGGTGGATTCTTGGGATAAATTATATGAGGATTGTATCTCTTGCACCGCTTGTGAGTTGTCTCAAACGAGGACAAACTGCGTTTTCGGAGTTGGAAACCGTTCGGCGGACATTATGTTCATAGGAGAAGCCCCAGGTGAGAACGAGGATAAAACGGGAGTTCCATTTGTGGGACGCGCAGGTCAGCTTCTTGACAAATATCTATACGCAGTCGATATCCCAAGGGAGCGCATATACATAGCGAATATTCTCAAGTGCCGTCCTCCCAAAAACCGCGATCCGTTGCCCGCAGAGGAGGAACTTTGCATTGATTTTCTCCGCCGTCAGGTACTGCTTATAAAGCCTAAAATTATCGTCTGCCTCGGCAGGATATCGGCTATGCGACTTATAAAGCCAGATTTCAAAATAACCAAGGAACACGGAAATTGGTTTATGAAGGGCAACTATCTTATAACGGCGGTCTATCACCCCGCCCTTCTGCTTCGCGATCCCCGCAAAAAAGAGGATATGATGGAGGATATGAAGGCTATCAAGAATAAGCTCGACGAGCTTAATATAAAATTAGACAACTAACGAGGCATAAATTATGGATTTCACAGCACTTCTCAACACCATCGCCACTCTGTTCGTTTTGCTCGTGGCAGGTGTTATTGCAAGTAAATTGAATATTATAGACGAGGTGGCGTCAAAAAGACTGTCAAAGCTTATAATCTCTATTGGACAGCCGTTTCTTATTATTTCCTCGCTCCTCGGCATTGATTATTCTCCCGAGAACCTCCTTCTCGGCGCGAAGACCTTTGCTATAGGAATCGTGGTGCACGGTATTATGTCGCTAATAGCTTATTTTGCTTGTTTCCGATTTAAGGATTTTAATGAGCGAAAGCTATCAGAGTTCGCCATGGTATTCGGCAACGTGGGATTCATCGGATTCCCTATCCTTGAATCGCTTTTCGGAGCTAAGGGGCTTTTTATGGGTGCTTTTTTCGTTGTCAGCTTCAATATTGTCCTCTGGACTTGGGGTATTGCAATACTCGCGAGAAAAAGAAGCGACATAAAGCTGACCGTAAAGAAGATACTTTTCAATTACGGAACCGTGCCGAGCGTAATAGGTATAATACTTTACGTTCTTAACCTGAATATGCCTCAGTTCGTTTATTCAAGCGCGTCGTATCTCGCTTCCTTATGTACTCCTATATCCGTGCTTGTAACTGGCGCGTTGCTCGCAAGACGTTCCCTGTCACAGATATTTCTCTCACCTAAAATATATTATATATCGATTGTCAAGCTTATAGTTATTCCGCTTGTTATATGCGGTCTTGCCAAGCTTCTCGGATTTGATACCTATTGGATACTCTTTCTGACAGCGGTATCCGCTATGCCTTCCGCGGCTACGATATCTATGCTATCCGAGCTTCACGATATCACACCGAGCTACGCCGCGCAGGCGGTGGGAACGACCTCGCTGTTATCTATCGCCACTATGCCCTGTATACTGTGGATAGCCGAACGAATAGCTAATATTTGAATATAAAAATGAGCGTAAGCATATTGCTTACGCTCCAATTTTTATTCTTACGCCCAGCTCATTGTAGAGGGCTTTTCCTCATAGATACAGATATCTTTAAGGAAGCTTACCGCTTTCTGTAAGCCTTCGTCTATCGTCATTAAGCTATCTTCGTGTTCTATAGAGAGAACGCGATCATAGCCGCAAAGGCGGAGATTTGAAACGAGGTCTCTCCAATATGTCTCTCCATTTCCGTAACCTACGGTACGGAATACCCACGCGCGATTTATCTCGTCAGAATAATGCTTGGTATCAAGCACACCGTTCTTCGCCGTATTATACTTATCTATCTTCGTATCCTTAGCGTGAACGTGATAGATACAACCCGCAAGCTCCCTTATCGCCGCTACGGGATCCATTCCCTGCCAAATAAGATGAGACGGGTCGAAGTTAGCTCCGAGAACGCTTCCTACCTCTGCTCCTGCCCTCTCACTTACCTTCGCGCGAAGCTTAAGCAAGGTTTCGGGATTATAAACGCAGAATCCGGGGTGCATCTCAAACGCGATATGCGTTACCTTGTGCTCAAGCGCGAACGCCGCCATTTCGCACCAATAAGGAACCAGCTTTTCCTCCCACTGCCAATCGAGTATCTTGAGAAAATCTTCGGGCCAGGGGCAGGTTACCCAGTTGGGGTAGAGTGAATTCTCGCTGTCTCCGGGACATCCCGAAAATCCGATAACTGTATCTACTCCCATTTTCTCCGCAAGCAATATTGCCTCGCGGAAGTCCTTATCGTATCCCTTAGCGGTATCTGCATCGGGATGCAACGGATTTCCGTGACAAGCAAGCGCGCAGACCTCGGTATTATATTTTTTGAACGTAGCAATAAACTCATCGTACTTCTTTTCGTCAGAAATAAGCTCAGCGGGATTACAGTGTGCCTTACCAGGATATCCGCCCGCGCCTATCTCGACCGTATGTACTCCGAGCTCAGAAAGAATGGAGAGTGTCTCATCAAGACTCTTTGAACCGTAAAGATTTGCAAGAACTGAAAGCTTCATATAAATTTTTCCTTTCCAATTGAATATTTTTACTTTCACAGTACATTATAAATCTTTAAAAGCTTTATGTCAAGAGTTTTATAACTAAAAATGCTGACAAAGTTTATAAAACCTTATCAGCATCTTAGTTTATTTTATTTACAGCACACGCTGTAAAAACTGTTTAAGTCTGGGGTGCTTGGGGTTTGAGAAAAACTCCTCGGGCGCTGCCTCCTCGGCGATAACTCCGTCACACATAAAGAGTATCCTATCCGCGACTTCACGCGCAAATCCCATCTCGTGGGTAACGACCACCATAGTCATTCCCTCTCTCGCAAGGTCCTTCATTAGCTCAAGCACTTCGCCGACCATCTCGGGGTCGAGCGCCGAGGTGGGCTCGTCAAAGAGCATTATCTCAGGGTTCATAGCGAGCGCGCGGATTATAGCAACTCTCTGCTTCTGTCCGCCCGAGAGCTTAGAGGGATACTCGTCTCTTTTATCCAAAAGACCTATTCTATCCAGAAGCTGTACCGCCTTTGCCTCTGCCTCCTCCTTTGTCATCAGCTTCAGCTGAAGCGGAGCGAGCATAAGGTTCTGGATAACCGTAAGATTATTGAAAAGGTTGAAGTGCTGGAAAACCATACCCATTTTCTGACGGGCAAGGTTTATATCAACGGTATACTGCTTTTCAACGTTTTTCAGCTCTCGCTTATAGTCGCTTCCCTCTCGCTTTTTAAGAAGGTCCTTTTCCTTGATCTGGCGTATGATGCTTTCCTTATCCGCGCCCTGATTTTCAGCTACCATTTTTTTATAGGTGTTGGAAGCCTCGATAACGTTCACGTGCAGATAAGGGTCTGCGGGAGTAAGCAGCCTATCGTTCAGCCATATCTCACCGTAGGTAGGCTCCTCAAGAAGGTTCATACAGCGAAGCATTGTGCTCTTTCCGCCGCCCGAAGGACCGATAATAACGACCTTCTCACCGCGCTTTATCTCACATGATGCGCCATTAAGAACCTTTATTTCTCCCTTTTTTCCA
>JAZQWY010000122.1:0-13114 GCA_045632545.1 Eubacteriales bacterium
GGACGGCATGAAGTCTATACTTTTGCCCAAATTTGTATTTTTTCGTTCAAGGCTACGCCTTTCTCTCAAAAATACAAATTTATTATTCTATTGTTTTTACTATCTTTTTTAAAAGTGTTGCACTTCGTATTATAACATACCCATCTCCCTTTACACAAGGGAGCCTCTGGCTGTAGTCGCTTGTCTTTATAATATAGTGTTACAAAAACTGTCCTTTATAACCCGACGCATATACCCTGCCTTTTTTAATCTAAATCAGTATAATATATTATCTCGTCGGGAAAGCACATTCCAAGCTTTTCCCTCGCGATACGTATCTTATAGTTATCATCAAGCGGCATTTCGACCAGATATTCCAGCTCGTCTATGTCGTCCCGAAGCTGTTCTATATAGGCTTCCTTCTCTGCCTTTTCTTCCATAATTTTATTATATTTCATCACGCTCCAGAGAAAGAACACCACCGCAAAGACGAAAAGTAACGCGATAAAGGTCTTAATAAGCGTTCCCGCAACAGTCTTACCGCCAACAAAATACTTTTCGTTTGCCATACACAATCCCTCCGAAATCCGCGCTATTCCAGAAATCCCCGTCGAGAGCTTTCCAAAATCTCAGCCTGTTTTCTTTTATTATACCTTATCATCTGCTTTTTTGCAAGGGCTGAAGCGATTTTTTTGCGTATCGCTTCAAATATCCTTACAAAAAGCCTCGCCGCAAGGGCGAATGGGCGCGATATAACGTAAAAAATTATACGAATCGATGCCTTCACGAAAAATATTATACCCTCGGAAAGAAATATCACGAGTTTTCCAAGTGTAAAATAATAGAGCGCAAAGCCTGCCGCCACTGCCGCGATAGTATATAGCCTGAACTGTCCTCGGTTAAGATAATAATTCAGTATCACCGTTCCGCAGCCGAGAAAAGCGAAAAGCAGGATATCCTGGAAAAAAATGAGCACCGACAGAAGTCCTTTTCTTATCTTTTTCGCTTCCGACTTAACACCCAGACTGCCCACGAATGGCAGCTTCATCTCGTAAAGTCTCTCAAAGCTCCGCCCCGAATATCTGACCCCGAAAAAAGCTCTGACTATTCTGTTAACATCGTTGAATACTCCCGCCGACATACCGAACAAAAAGGAATATATCAGCAAAAGCAGGAGCATATAAGGTGATATTTCCATTACTTCATAAGCCTTCCAAACAGTCCGCGCCTTTCATTATCGCTCGTATCGCTGTAGTAGAGGGCATCTACTCTGCCGTCAAGGCTGACTACTCCCCTGTCGGTGTCAAGCACTCCCACCTTGATATCTCGCCCCTCCACCGTCATCTCTCCGCAGACTGTCTTCAGTATTATACTCGTATCGTCAAAGCTTACCACCTCGCCAACGCCAGTAATATCCATATGCTTACGCATCGTCATCTCTACGTTGTGCGTCTGTTTATCGTTTGCGTTATTCATACGTTTGCTCCAATCTATAAAATTCCGCATATCCACCATTACAATGGATATGCGGTCATTTTCATATTTATTCAATTATCTCATACATTCCCGCGGCATCCGCCTTGGCAACCGTCTCCTTAATGCTCAGCACCCTTACCTTCAGCTGACGCTGACCGAAGCTGATGAGCAGAACGTCGCCCTCCTTCACGTCATACGACGCTTTGGCAACTCTGCCGTTAACGGTAATATGCGCCGCGTCGCAAGCATCATTCGCCACAGTTCGGCGCTTTATTATTCTTGACACCTTGAGATATTTATCAAGTCTCATAGCGACCGTCCTTTCAATCAATAGGTAAAACATAAAGGCGGCAAGAAAATCCTTGCTCGCCCTTATGTAGATTCTGAATTAGTTTACGGAATCCTTAAGTCCCTTACCAGCCGAGAAAGCGGGGCACTTGGAAGCCGCGATCTTGATGGTCTCGCCTGTCTTGGGGTTGCGACCGTCTCTTGCTGCTCTTGTTTTAACCTCGAATGTTCCGAAGCCAACGAGCTGAACCTTGTCGCCTGCCTTGAGAGCCTCTGCGATAACCTCTGTTATTGCGTTAACTGCTGCCTCCGCGTCCTTTTTCTTGATATCTGCCTTTGCTGCTACTGCTTCGATAAGCTGTGTCTTGTTCATGATTTTTACCTTCCCTTTCATTTTTTCGTTCTGTTGAAATCACTTCAACAATAAGTACACGACAATTATAACATATAAATCAAACAATTTCAAGGGTTTTTTCACCATTTTTTATAAAAAAATCAGTTTTTTTATTCAAATATGCTTTATTTTGTCCCAAATAGCATCAAGTTCGGACATTTTCATTGAATTTATATCCTTATTGTCTGCCAAAACCTCTTTTTCTATTCTGTCAAAACGACTTATAAATTTATCAGTAGCGCGGTTGAGCGCCACCTCGGCATCTACGTCAAGCTTACGGCAAAGAGAGGTTACAGTCAGGAGAAGGTCTCCTATCTCCTCCTCTATCGCAGTCCTATCGTTTTCCTCTATCGCCTCGCTGACCTCCACCATTTCCTCAGCCAGCTTATCCATAACCGCCTCAGTATTCTCAAAATCAAAACAAGATGCCTTCTTGCCCACCTTAGTAGCTCTCATAAGCGCGGGAAGCATGGGCGGGACAGAGCGCAGCTTATCCGCTACCGTCACTCTCGCCTTCTCCTCACTTTTTATTTTATCCCAATTAGAAAGTACCTGAGCCGAAGTGTCCGCGATAACGTCACCGAAAACATGGGGGTGGCGGTGTACGAGCTTTGCGCATATATCGTTTGCTACGTCGTCCACGCAAAATCTCCCCTGTTCTTCCTCTATCCTCGAGTGGAAGACAACCTGAAGCAACACGTCTCCAAGCTCCTCTCGGAGAAGCTCGGGGTTATCGGTATCTATCGCCTCAATAACCTCGTATGTCTCCTCAATAATATCATTCCGAATACTGTGGTGGTCCTGCTCTCTGTCCCAAGGGCAGCCGTTCTCGGAGCGCAGTATCTCCATTATCTCTACCAGATCCTCAAAGCCGTATCTTTCCTTTGCGGCAATCGTTCTTGCCTTTTCACTTATACTCATTTTTTTATTCCTTTCACGGATATAGCCATATCCTATTGTTTACGTTTTATTACGGCGCGAGCGCCAAAATCCCAATTTTTCCACCACGCCGGCTACCCTCTCTCCAAATGGGAGCATAAGGATATCCTTTTTTGTGACCGCCCCAAATAACAGGGCAAAAATGAAATACGCCGCTACCGCCGCGCAAAGCGCCAGAATAAATCCTAAAGTCGGATTTTCAAGAGCCGACGATATAGGAATATACACGGAGAGCGAGACCGCCATCATCATACACGAGGCGAAGAAAGGTCTTGCGTACACACTCGCCACGCTATCGGTATGAGGCAAACATTTATTTATATAATAGATATCTATCGCCGTCACGGTGATATTACAAAGCAGTGTGCTTATCGGCGCTCCGTATACTCCCACCGACGGTATTCCTATAAGGATATAAGCGCTTACCACCTTCACAAGCGCGCCGAACGCCATTGATATTATAGGCTTTGAGGTCTGCCTGTATGATTGCAGTATGGCGTTTGACGTGGTTATGAGACAGGAAAAGAGGATAGATATTCCAAGCAGTGATAAAAGCGGTGCCGCCGTCTCTATCGCTTCGGTCTGTTTTGAAAACAACAGCTCAAGTATCCGCTTCGCGTATACCGCGATACCCATTGACGCGGGCATAGCGAAGAGTACGGTTATCCTCATCGACGAGCCCGCCACCTCGGACTGCGCCTCTGCAGAGCCTCGCTCTATAGCCGAGGAAAGTCTCGGAACGAGAGCGAGCGAGATGGGAGTTATAAGCGACGGAATAAGCCCGAACACAGGCACCGCGAGAGTAGTATACGATCCGTATATCGAGTTAGCCCCCACAGATGTGTAGCCTATATCCTGAAGTCTCCTCATTATCAGTGCCATATCTATAACTCTTGTAACGCCGAGGACTGCCGAGCTGAGCGTGATAGGCACAGCTATCTTGAAAAGCGTTCCGACAATACCGCCTTTTTTGTTCTCCGATTCATCATAATCCTTTAGTATGAGCGCACTGCTCCTTCCGCAGTCCACTGCCTTAAGTATCAAAAGATAGACTGCCGACAAAAGCGTTCCTATGCTTAGCCCAGCTACCGCAAAGGCGGAAGCCGCGGGGATACCGTATCCCCTGTCTATGGCGATATCTGCAAAGCTCACGCCGAGTATCAGCTTTCCAAGCGCCTCGATAAGCTGAGATACCGCCGTAGGTGTCATTCTGCAAAGTCCTTGAAAATATCCCCGAACCGCGCTGGCAATACATACGAAAAGCAGGGCGGGAGCTATAGCGAAGATACACCCGAGCGCGTCTGGATTTTCGATAAGCTCCGAAAGTCTCCTCGCAAAAAGCATCATAAACAGACTTCCCACGCCGCCTATGGCGGCGAATACCGTCATCGCCGTACGGTATATCCGTCCTATTCGGCGTACTCTGCCACTCTCAGCGTCAGCCGATATAAGTATGGACAGCGCCACGGGAAGTCCAGCCGTCGATATCACGCAAAGCAACGCGTATATCTCGTACGCCGAGTTGAAATATCCCATTCCCTCAGCGCCGAGCAATGATATCATAGGTATCTTATACGCAAGTCCTATAATCTTAACTATAAAAGTTGAGAGTGACAGCACAAGCACTCCCGAAATAAATCCCTTCCCCTTGTTCTCCCGAGAACCTTCCGCAGAGGGTCGCTTCAATTATTCCACCTCGCCAATATCCCTTGTTTTTACTACAAAAATATTCACAGAAAAAACAAAGTATTACTATGTAGCGAGATGTCGGAGAGGTTATACCGACATCACACGAACTCCCAGTAAAGAGAATTGGCAGCAAGATTATCGGTAGATATCTCCTCTGCCACTGACACCTTATCAAGTATAGCGTCTGCCATATCTCTGTACTCACTCTCTACCGAGATATCTGACAGTACCCTCACAAGATAGGGCTTCAGCACTCCTATCTCATAGGCAAAGCTTGAATCTATATGGAAAAGGCAGGAGTCAGTATACGGAAAAATATTCCTTTCTTCATTTCGCCTCACGCTCTCCCATATCTTAAAGGTAAATTCAGCCGAGGTGCTTCTGAAATTACAGTCGCGCACAAGTCTGCGCAACAGTCTCAGCTCGTTTGGCTCAAATATAAAGCCTCCCGCGTCGATACCGCTATGCGGTGAGATATACACACTGCAATACCCGTGTCCGTCAAGAAGCGAGGTAAACTCGGGATATATAGACTGTATTCCCTCAAAAATGAATATATCGTCCTCGCCGCATACTATCCGTCTTTCAGACGTTCTGCGTCCGTAATTAAAATCAAATACGGGACAGAGCAGCTCCCCGCCCTCGGATATTCTGTCTATAAAGTCTCCAAGTAGCTCAAGGTCTATAGTTTCCGCTGAATCATAATCTATCTCGTCAGTACCCCTATCGGCAATCCTCTTGTGCAAAAATTCCTTGTCGTAATAAAAATCGTCAATAGATATAACGTTCACCTTCCTGCCACGTGCGCCGAGCTCGGTTATTATCCGCTTTGCCGCCGTAGTCTTTCCCGAGCAGGTAGGACCCGAGAGGGCTATTATCTTCAGGTCGCTAATACCGCTTATCTCCTGTGCGGTAACACCGAGCCTTCGCTCAAAATCCTTCTCACATTCTCCGACGAACTCTCTCTTTTCCTCGTCGGAGTCAAAGCGTATCGGAGCTTTTTTGATTTTTATCATATAGTTCCCCTCACTGTTAAAGAAATCCGACATAAACGGCATTTCCTGTCTATGTCGGAATCCTGTTTTCAGAGCAATGAATGCTCTGTATAAAACCTTATCGCCGCCTCACGGAATTCCGCGCTTCTATCCTCCTCCAGATATTCGTAAGGATATTTCTGATTGAACAGACGCTCGATAGACTTCTTTCCGCTTACGTCTCTGACCGTGTTATCCACAAGCTTTGTTACAGCTCCCGCACCAGCGGCAAATATCGAGTGAAGCTCCTCCATCATATAGATGTTGTAAAGTCCCTCGTGCCCCTCCAGCGAGAAGCCTACATTTTCATAGTTTCCCACGGTATTCTTCTGTCTATACATATAATATGGAATATAACCGTTATGTATAGCCTTTATCTGAGAATAATCCACGCATTTTCCCGCGTCTCCGCCCTTTATCGAGTATATCTCGGAATTGCGTCTTAGCACCTCAGCCGCCTTCTTCACGCAGAAGGTATGGACTGTGATATTCTCGGGTCTGAGCTGAAGTATTCTGTCGTAAGAGGAGGAAAACATCTTGAAGTTATCCCCTGGAAGCCCTGCTATGAGGTCAACGTTGATTGTCCTTATTCCAGATTTTCTCGCTATCTCATACGCCCTAAAAAACTCCTCAACCGTGTGACTGCGCCCAATACCGCAGAGCACATCGTCGCAAAGAGTCTGCGGATTAACGCTGACACGGGTAACGCCATATTCCCTCGCTATAGCGAATTTCTCAGCGGTTATAGTATCAGGTCTGCCCGCCTCAAGGGTGTACTCCTCTAGGGCGCTCACGTCGGTGAGAGACGATACCTTAGAGAGAAGTCTCTTTAACTGCTCCTCGTCAAGTATTGTGGGCGTTCCGCCGCCTATGTATACCGTCTTGACGTTAAGTCCAAGCTCGGATATTACCCTGAAATTGGCTTCTATATCACGAAGCAATCTTTCAAGATACTGCGGAATAAGCTCCAAGAGTCTCTTTGAAGTATATGATATAAACGAGCAATAGGTGCATCTTGATGGACAGAAGGGTATCGAAATATAAACGCTGCAATCCTTCGATCCCACATAGCCAGATATTCTCTTTTCGTTCAGCGCAATGTCTGTCGCGAGAGCCGCCTTCTTGGGAATGACGAGATAGTCTGAGGTCAGTGTTTTCTTGACCTTTGTCTTGCTCATTCCCATATTCAGCATCTCGGTGGCGACCTTTGAGGGACGAACGCCTATAAGCATTCCCCAGGACGGACGGTAGCCGACAAGCTCTCCCGCCGCCGCGAGTATCGCAGCACCCACCGCCAGCTTTATCGTGCGCTCCTGCGTACGGTCGGGTGTAAACTGTACGTCTCTCTCGGCGCGGCATAGCTTGTCCCCTATGCTCATCTCGGCATAGGCTCGTATACCGTCCTCCAGCTTTTCGGTTCTTAGATAAAGCGAGGGAGCGTCAGGTCTGTCATCGCCGTTCTCTCCAAACTTCTCGCCAGGAAAGAAGATCATACACAGGGTCTGCACGTAGTATTTATTTACAGGGGACTCAATTTTTATGTTCATTACGAACCTCCACTGTTTTTTTAGTATAGGCAACGCCCGTAGTTCGAAATCCTGAAATTATAAAATCACTTCTTGATAAGTATATCACTATCCATAACAATAGTCACAGGACCGTCGGCGCATATTTCTATCTCCATATGCTCACCGAAGATACCCGTATCCACCTTCGCAACCTCGGCTCTAACGAGCGAGACGAAATACTCATACAGTTCATTCGCCGCCTCTGGCTTCGCAGCGCACATATAATCGGGGCGGTTTCCCTTTCTGTAATTGGCGAGCAGAGTGAAATTCGAGACCGCCAGCACCTCCCCGCCAATATCTTTAACTGAAAGATTCATCTTGTCAGCACCGTCGGAAAATATTCTCAGATTTACAGCCTTGCGTGCAAGCGCCTCGGCATCCGCGCGGCAGTCACCATCGGCAACACCGAGAAGCATCATAAGCCCTCTGCCGCACTCTCCGACGACTCTGCCCTCAACGCTGACCGCCGCCCTCTTTACTCTTTGTATAACAAGCCTCATATCTTTTCCTCAACATCACGAAAATCCGCGCGTAACGTCAATTACACCGTCAAGCGACTTGAGCTTTGACACTATCGAATGATAGTGGGAAACATTCTTACAGCTTATCTTAAGATTGACAGTCGACCTGTCGGACTGATTTTTAACTGTATTTATCTGGAGTATAAATACCTTCATCTCGGAAAGCGCCACGGTAATATCCGCGATTATGCCAATACGGTCAAATACGTGTATCTTAAGCTGCGCCTCATAAAGGTCGGTAGCAGACTGTTCTTCGCCGTTCTCCCAATGCGCCTCCACCCATCTGTCTCGGTTCTCGGCGTTCGACATTCCCATTATAACGTTTGGGCAATCGCACTTGTGTATTGATATTCCGTATCCCTTAGTGATAAATCCGATAACATCGTCTCCTGGCAGAGGGTTGCAGCAACGCGCAAACTTGACAAGACACCCCTCGGCTCCGTCTACCACGATACCACTGTTGGATTTTATATTCTTCGGCTTTGTCGTCTTAACACTTTCAACGGCAATATCCGCCCTCGGCGCTTCGGGCGCGGGGGCCCTAACCGTTTTATCAAATTCGTCCTTGAGCTTCAGCGCCACCTTAGAAAGCGTTATACCGCCGTAACCGAGGGTATTGTAAAAGTCATCAGAGCTCATAAAGCCTATTCGCTGACCAACAGCCGCCACTATCTCATTTCTCTGCGTCTCGGTATACGCCCTGCCGTATTTTCTGAACTCTCCGTCTATAATGCTCTTTCCCGTGACTATATTCTCGGGGCGCTTCTCGCTCTTGAACCAACCGCGTATCTTTGTTCTCGCCTCGCTGGTCTTTACGATATTCAGCCAATCCCTACTCGGACCCTTTGACGCGGATGAGGTGAGTATCTCAACTATCTCGCCGTTCTGCGGAACTCGGTCTATAGGCACTATCATTCCGTTTATCTTAGCGCCTATCATCTTGTTACCCACACCCGAGTGTATCGCGTAGGCAAAGTCGATGACCGTAGCTCCCTGGGGAAGCGCTATAACGTCTCCCTTAGGAGTGAACACGAAGGTCTCGTCGTGGAAGATATCGGTCTTTAGCGCGTTCATAAATTCGTCGGGGTCCCTCGCGTCGTCCTCCGTCTCGATAAGTCTCGCTATCCATTCAAGCTTCTTGTCGATTTCCTCCTTGGAACGCTCGCCCGACTTATATTTCCAATGCGCCGCCACGCCGTATTCGGCGATATGGTGCATCTCCCAGGTTCTTATCTGTACCTCAAAGGGAATTCCGTCCCTTCCTATGACCGTAGTGTGCAGCGAACGGTACATATTCGGCTTCGGGGTAGATATATAATCCTTGAATCTTCCTGGTATAGACTTGAACATCTCGTGGATAATACCGAGCGCCGTGTAGCACTCAAGCTCAGTATCCACGATAACGCGGAGTGCGTAGAAGTCGTATATCTCCTCAAAGCTCTTGTTCTGATTATACATCTTTCGGTATATGCTGTATACCGATTTTATTCTTCCCTCAAGTGTGAAATTTATATGGTTCTCGCCGAGCTTTTCATTTACCTGAGACCTTATACTCTCGATAAATCCAAGATTTTCGCCGTACTTTTCCTCTATATATTGCTGTATCTCCTCGTATCCTATAGGGTCGAGGTAGGAAAGACCCAGATTTTCAAGCTCGAGCTTTATCTTTTGCATACCAAGCCTGTGCGCGAGAGGCGCGTAGACCTGCATAGTTTCAAGCGCTGTAGATCGCCTTTTGGGATCTGGCTTGACAGAGAGCGTACGCATATTGTGAAGTCTGTCACAGAGCTTTATGAAAATCACCCTGACGTCCCTCGACATAGCGAGAAGCATCTTTCTGATGTTCTCGATATGCGCTTCCTCCTTGTCCTCGATATTCAGCTGGACGAGCTTTGTCAGTCCGTCCACCAGCATAGCGACGACCTTTCCGAACTGCGCCTCTATCTCCCTGAGGTCTGTTTTTTCCGAGCAATCCTCCACCGTGTCGTGAAGGAGAGCCGCGCATATAGATTCGGTATCAAGCTCAAGCCCCGCCACTATCTCTGCCACCGCCACGGGGTGGGATATGTAGGGCTCTCCGCTGACCCTGAACTGTCCTTCGTGCAGTTTTTTAGCATATTCATAAGCGCGGATTATCATATCCGTATCATATTTTTTTCCTGTTGCCGAGAGTATTCCCAGCAGCTTCTTTATATCCGTACTTACTTCATTCGACATATTTTTCCTCTTGTCACAAAAGCCTATCTTGCTCTGTCCGAGCATCTGCTCTTGAGCTTCTTCAAAATTGATGATTTATCTATACTCGTTTTCGTAGCGTTAAAGAATATCTCAAATCTGTATATATCCTTGTCTATCTCCTCAATGCCACATATCTGAAGTTCATTCATTATTCTGAGAATATATTTTAATTTTATGTAGTTTATCGATGGACGGTCATATGAATTCACAAGCTTCATAATAGTCCTGTTGTCAAGAACGTTGGTTCCCATTCTATACTCTCTGCGGAGCGCCGTATAGACCGCCGCAAAATCATCTCTTGTGGGAATAACGTCCTCCTCGGGGGAATATTCAGCTCCCGCGTTTATCTCCTCATACCGTCTCTTACCGTCAAAGAGTATCCTCTCCTGATTTTCCGAAAGCCTTGCGTCCTGAATTATCATCTGAACCGACCTTATATTCTTATAATCGTTTATGTCAAGATTAAAGAGAAGGTCTATCTTGTCTCCTACATCAAAGCTGAGCTCGGATGCCGAAACACCAAAATACATTCCGCAAACAGACGCTCCGTCACGCTCAAGTATGAGTTTGGTGTGCTTTCCGCCGCCTATCTGCATCACTCTCTGCACCGTAACGTCACGCATAACGAAGGTTGGCGTGGGATTTCCCACTCCAAAGGGCTCGAGAGTGAGTAGCTCCTCCGCTAGTGAAAGCGTCACGTCCTTCATATCTATCTCGCAATCCGCCTCGACCTTCACCTCGAAAAGCTCATCGGTCAGGTTCTGCGCCGCGTACTCGTTTATCTTTTTCTTGAACTCCTCTATTCTTCCGCGCTTAACTGTAAGTCCCGCAGCAAGCTCGTGTCCGCCGTATCTCTCCAGCGTATCCTCGCAATAATTGAGCGCCGCAACAAGGTTCATTCCCTTGACGCTTCTGCCAGAGCCCTTTCCGTTGTCACCGTTCGAGGGCTCACCCTCAAATGAACCTTTGAAGGATATAAGTATTGATGGTAAACCGTATTTCTCGGTTATTCTTGAGGAAACGATACCTATGATACCCTGCTGCCATTCGTCGCTTGCAAGAACTATGACCATATCTTTATCAAAGTCGTGACCGTTCTCTATCATATCGTATGCCTCTTCGGCTATCTTGTTCTCCTCTATCTGACGGCGGCGGTTTATCTCGCACAGCTCCTCGGCGTACTGCTCGGCGCGGCTCTTATCCTTCTCAAGCAGGAGATTTACCGCGATTATAGAATCGCTTATCCTGCCCGCCGCGTTTATCCTCGGCGCGATACCGAAACCGATAAAGCCCGACGATATCTTGCGCTTTTTAGGCGCGCTCTTACCGTCCTTCGATGCTGGGCAACTCGCCGCCTCTATCAGTGCCGCAAGTCCCGCCCGCTTCGTATCCTCGATCATCTTCAATCCCATACTTACTATGAGCCTGTTCTCGTCTGTTATCGGCATAACGTCTGCGATAGTTCCTATTGCCGCAAGGTCGGCGTACTCACGGCATATTCTGCTCACTCCGTCAAGCACCGACTCACCCCTCATTCGGCAAAGCGTCATCTCGTAAGCGCATACCAATTTGAATACCACGCCAACGCCCGCTAGCTCGCAGAACGGGTAGGTGCTGTCAAGCCTATGCGGATTGACCACCGCGCACGCCTCGGGAAGCTCTGCTCTGCACTCGTGGTGGTCAGTGACGACCACGTCAACGCCAAGAGACGCCGCGTGAAGTATCTCGTCGTTGGCGGTGATACCCGTATCAACCGTAACTATAAGCGTCACTCCGTTCTCTGCAAGCGTATCTATCGCCGTCGCCGACACTCCGTACCCCTCTCCGTCACGCTTCGGTATCTTGATGGTAACGTCAGCGCCCATTGACGTAAGGTAAAGATAAAGCATACTTACCGAGGTAACTCCGTCAACGTCGTAATCTCCGTAAATACATATCTTCTCTTTGTTATCCACCGCCCTCATTATTCTGTGAACGGCGACCTCCATATCCTCCAGAAGAAAAGGGTCGTGAAAGTCAGAGGTCTCAAATCGCAAAAACCTCTGAACATCCGTATGTGTGGCGTATCCTCTGTTCCGCAGAAGTATCGCGAGTATTCTTGATAAGCCCAGTGTCTCGGCAACTCGGTTTACCTCTCCGTCCTTCTCGGCTCGGTCGGACACGTATCTCTCAACCCATATCCTCTCTCTTTTCGTACTGCTCATTATATATACCTTTCTGAAATCATATACCCCTGGATCGCTCCCGTCACATCGGCGCAAAACGCTTCATAACGGCAATTGACACACGCAGACCGTCCACCGCCGCGCTTGTTATCCCGCCAGCGTATCCCGCGCCCTCTCCGCAAGGGTAAACGAGACTGTGACCGACAGCCGTAAGCTCCTCTGTGCGAAGAATCCTCACGGGAGCTGAGGTTCTCGTTTCTACCCCCGTAACTATCGCGTCGGGAACGGCAAATCCGCTTAACTTTCGGTCAAATGACGCAAATCCTCGTCTGAGCCCCTCGGTTATAAAATCGGGCAGGATAGAGTCCACTCTTGCCTCCTTCACCCGTCCTTCTCTGTAGGTGGGAAGTACTCTCGACGGCTCAGCTTCGCTCTTTCCACTCATAAAATCTCCAAGTGTCTGTATCGGAGCGCGAAAATCCGAACCGCCCGCGGCGAACGCCGCCCTCTCTATTTTTCTCTGAAATTCGATAGCCGCCATAGGTGTAGCTCCGTAATCCTCACGGTTTACCGACACCGCAACGGCAGAATTTGAATTTTCTCCGTCACGGGCATAGTTGCTCATTCCGTTAACCACTACTCCGCCCTCCTCGGACGCGCCCGCCACTACATGTCCCCCCGGGCACATACAGAAGGTATAAACTCCCCTGTCTCACGTCGTATCCGACAGATGATATTCGCCAGCGCCAAGGGCAGGATGCACCGCAAGGTCTACGTAAAGAGAGCGGTCAATATCCGCCTTAAGATGCTCTATTCTGACACC
>JAZQWY010000123.1:0-3907 GCA_045632545.1 Eubacteriales bacterium
ATCCGCGCAAAGGTCGAATATCTCTCCTTCAAGGTTATATTCCTCCAAAATCGCGTCAATAATCCCATTTGCCGAAGCAGCGCCGAGAGCGTATTCTGCCAAATCGTCCTTCGTTAGCGCCGAGGCAAAACTCATCTCAAAGCCATCGAATATCTCTTTTGGGCTCATTATCCAGCCCTCTCCGTCAGCGCGCTCTCTTTCCTCTGACACTGACGTTATCAGCTCTTCCATAAGCGCGCGGGCATACTTGCCGTCACACCCCTCAAAGGCTGTACCCAAGACTCCCGAGATGGCTTTCTCAATGTCCAAGTTAAAGCCACTTACAGTTACAGAGGACTTTATCGCATACAAAAACGAAGCGATGTTCTTGTCCGAAGAGCTGTTTTTCGCAAATGCGCCCTCGCCAAAGATACTGTCATAGCTATCGGCGAAGCTATCTCTCGCGCTTTCCCTGAGCCGCTGAACGGCAATCTCCGCCGCCGCGCGCTGATATATCTCCTCATACGTCCTGTCGGTGATAGCTCCGTCCGCTACCTTTTTTATATCGGCTATCGCCCCCGCGGCTATGACTGCCACCTCGGTGGAATCCAAGCTGTCGTAAAGCATACCTATCTTCGCCGTGTATACCGACACAGAAAGCTCAGCTACGTATTTATCCCCCTCGTTTTCAAGGAAGGAGATATCGGTGAGCTTGTCTATATTCCGCAGGATAGTCTCGTAATCCGCCGTCACCGCCGCTATCTCGCTATCACCAAGACTGCTACGGTGATATTCATATATCCAAGCGCACTCTCCCGCACTGCGCCCCTTCAGATATAACAGATATATATCGTCCGAAAGCTCGACCGAGCTTATCCTCTCATCTGCCCTAAGATTACTGATGCCGTTATAATAGTCCATAATAACGGCGCTTGTCCGTATAGCCACCGTTTTTCCGTCCGACGTATCACGGGCGGCGTATCCGTCCATTATATCGTTCAGCATAGCGCATCTTTCGTTGATGGCGGCAATATTTTTACTGTAAACATCACCCTCCGACGCTCCCGCTATCAACGAGCCGCCAAAAAGCAAGGTCAGGACTAATATGACTGCCAATAATATTGATGTTTTCTTTTTCATATTTCAACTTCCTCCGCACTGATTGATAATTCATTATTACCATATATTACCATTTTTTATAATGAAGGTCAATAAACGACAAGCAATTTTTGCGGTAAAGACTTGAAATATTTTCGACAAAAAAGAAAAAAATGACGCAATACAAAGTATCGCGTCATAATTAGTCAGTTTATAATTTATAATTAAATTGATATTTCCTCAATATCACATTTCCGAATACATTTTATAAAGCTCGCTGTATATTCCGCCCTTATCGACAAGCTCACGGTGAGTTCCGCTTTCCTCAATACCGTTCTCGGTAAGAACAAGTATCCTATCGGCGTTCTTAATCGTTGTCAGGCGGTGGGCTATGGTAAAGGTAGTCCTTCCCTTAGCCAGCTTCTCAAGCGATTGCTGAACAAGCCTTTCACTTTCGTTGTCAAGAGCGCTCGTCGCCTCGTCAAGTATAAGTATCGGTGGATTTTTAAGGAATACACGGGCAATAGATACCCTCTGCTTTTGTCCGCCCGATAGCTTCACTCCCCTCTCGCCCACATAGGTATCGTATCCGTCGGGCAAAGACCTGATGAAATCGTGCGCCCCCGCAAGGACAGCCGCCTTCTCTATCTCCTCGTCAGTAGCATTCTCCTTGCCGTAGGCAATATTCTCCTTTATCGTTCCCGAGAAAAGGTAAACGTCCTGAGCCACAACTCCAATATGTCCCCTGAGAGAAGCGAGTGTAATATTCTTTATATCCACGCCGTCCACAAGTATCGAGCCTGACGTGGTATCATAAAATCTCGGAATGAGCGAACAGAGCGTAGTCTTTCCGCCACCCGAAGGACCTACGAGAGCTATACTCTCCCCTGCCTTAACCTTAAGGTCAAGATGAGAGAGGACTTCCTTGTTTTCACCTCCGTATGAGAAGGAAACTTCACGAAATTCGACCTCGCCCCTGACGTCGTTTATCTCTTTCGCGCCTATCGCGTCAGTTATATCGGGCTCTATATCCATTATCTCGCAGAAACGCTCTATACCCGTGAGTCCTCGCTGGAACTGCTCGGCAAATTCAACTATCCTGCGAATAGACGTCAAAAGCGTTGTGACGAACATAAGATACGCGATATAATCCGCGGGGCTTATATCCCCGTTCATCATAAATATCGCTCCCGCCACCACTACGACGATATACATAATTCCGTCGAAAAGCCTTGTCGACGACTGAAATCCCGCCATTATATGATAGACCTTGGTCTTGATACCGAGAAATTTGCGGTTTCCCCTGTCAAATTTCTCCTCCTCTACCGCCTCGTTGGCGAAGGATTTTACAACACGGATACCTAGCAAGCTGTCCTCTATCTGTGAGTTTAGCTCACCCACCTGCTTGCGGGATTCCTTAAAGCCCGCCTTCATTCGCCTGTTGAAAAAGGTAAGCACAGCTATCATCGGCGGTATTACGGAGAATACTATAAGCGTCAGCGGCACACTCATCGTACAGAGAAGTATGAAGGAACAAATTATCTTTATCCCCGCGATGAAAAACTCCTCGGGACAGTGGTGCGCGAATTCGGTAACGTCAAAAAGGTCGCTGGTGATCCTCGACATCAGCGTTCCTATCTTAGCGTTATCATAATATGAAAAGGAAAGCTTTTGCAGATGTCCGAAGAAATCCCTTCTCATATCGGTCTCTATCTTCGTTCCCATTATGTGACCTACTGACGCCATATAATAATTCGCGGCTGTGTCTATTATTCTGAGGACAAGATAAACGAGTCCGCAGCTTATTATCATTCTGACCGTCAGCGTCATAACCTCAGCGGTCGCCGCGTCGGTTATCTTTCTGACTATCATAGGCAGTATCAGCTCACATACAGTGGTCAAGGAGGCGCAAAACAGGTCGGCTATCATTATCCACTTGTATTTTGAATAGTAGGGCAAAAATCTTTTTAACAAGCCAATGCTCGCGCCCTTTTTTCTTTTAGACAAAAAATCATCTCCATTCGGTAATCAAGGATATCAAAACCGATTTTTATTTTATCACAGCCACCCGATTTTGTCAATAAGGCAGACAAAACAGAGCCACACGGCTTTATATTTTTTATCATACTCTTGACTTTTTTCTCATACTGATATATAATGATGTCGGTGTCATAAAACGACATATACATTTTAAGGAGGAAACTATTATGTTAACAAAAAGAAGCGTGGTAAGTGTAGTAGTTCTTACGATAATTACTTGCGGTATATACGGTGTATGGTGGACATACGTTACCCTCACTGCCCTGCAGCAGAATGGACAGAATAAGTCCATTCCCCCTGTTCTCACAACTATCCTGATGCTTTTCGTAAGCGTGGCAGGCGGAGCGTTGCTTGGATACGACGCTGACGTAAATGTCAACGAGATAAAAAAGGCTCGCGGATTGCCCACCGCTGACAATAAGGTACTCTGGATAGTCCTCGGAGCATTGATTCCCGTCGTAACCATAGCGCTCGTTCAGAACGAGATAAACGGCTTGGTATAATTTAATACCATAAAAACACCGCAAATTTATTGCGGTGTTTTTATGTCTGTTAAATTGTTAAAGAGAAAAGATTATCCAAACTGTAAAATTATACTTGACAAACCGAAAATACTGTGATAAAATAGTAAGGCTGTCAGATATAAGACGGTTAAAAAATCAAATATTTTACTTGGAGGCATATCGAAGTGGTCATAACGAGGCGGTCTTGAAAATTTGCGAGCATATCGGTCGCAAAAACGCAGAAAAGCCTTGTAAACACTGACTTTTCGGGAACTCCGAAAGCAACC
>JAZQWY010000124.1:0-16762 GCA_045632545.1 Eubacteriales bacterium
CGTTATGAACGACGGCAGGATAGAGGCTATGGGAACTCACGACGAGCTTCTCGAGACGAGCTCGATATACCGAGAGGTATACGAGTCGCAGATAAAGGGAGGTGAGGACGGTGAGTAAGACAGCGCAAGGCAAAAGACCGCCTATGAAAAAAGGCGTTCTCGGCAGAATAATCAAGCTTCTGCTCAAGGACTACAAGCCACACCTTATCGTCGTAATGATATGTATAATCCTGACCTCAATAGGCTCGACTATATCGGGATTGTTTATGAATATCTTTATAGAGCATATAACCGAGGGCTTGGACAAAGGCTGGAACTCGGTCAGCGCGAAGATATTCACTGCTATCGCCGTTATGTGCGTTATATATCTTGTCGGCATCATAGGCTCCTTCATCTACACCCGACTTATGGCGGTAGTCACCCAAGGATTTCTCAATAAGACCAGACAAAAGATGTTTGAGGGTATGGAAAAGCTTCCTCTCAAATATTTCGATACCACCCACCACGGCGATATTATGTCTCACTACACCAACGATATCGACACTATGCGTGAGCTTGTCTCACGCTGTATCCCTCAGCTCTTCAACTCAGCGCTTATCCTCACCTTGCTCGTGTTCTATATGTTCTATCTGAGCATATGGCTTGCGCTGATAATCTTCCTCGGCGTTGTGGCTATGTTTATCGTAACCAAGAAGATAGGCGGGAAGAGCGCCAAGTACTTTATGAAGCAACAAAAATCTATCGGTAAGACGGAAGGCTTTATCGAGGAGATGATGAACGGACAGAAGGTCATCAAGGTGTTCTGCCACGAAGAGCAAAGCGGAAAGGACTTTGACGAGGTCAACGAACAGCTCTGCTCCGACGCCACAAAGGCTAACAGATATGCCAATATCCTCATGCCCGTTATGGGTAATATAGGAAATATCCTCTACGTTCTCGTGACTATCGCGGGCGGAGCGCTGATAATCTTCGGCGGACTTCCCAACATCTCTCTCTCGGGCAAGGCATTCGGTATCGCTGTGGTAGTTCCATTCATAAATATGGCGAGACAGTTCACTATGAACGTCAATCAGGTATCCCAGCAGATAAACTCGATAGTTATGGCTATGGCGGGCGCGGGACGCGTGTTTGAACTTATGGATCAGACACCCGAGACCGACGAGGGATACGTTACCCTCGTGAACGCAAAGGAAATTGACGGTAAGATAGTTGAGTGCGAGGAGCGCACGGGAATGTGGGCGTGGAAGCACCCGCATAACGCCGACGGAACGGTCACCTACACAAAGCTTGAAGGAAACGTAACTATCCATAATATGGATTTTGGATACGTGCCCGAAAAGCCGGTGCTTCACGATATCTCGCTTTACGCAGAACCGGGACAGAAGATAGCTTTCGTTGGCGCTACGGGCGCGGGAAAGACAACTATCACAAACCTTATCAACAGGTTTTACGATATCGACGACGGTAAGATACGTTACGACGGTATCAACATAAACAAGATAAAGAAAGCAGACCTTCGCCACTCACTCGGTATCGTGCTTCAAGACACCAACCTGTTCACGGGGACGGTAATGGATAATATCCGCTACGGAAAGCTTGACGCTACCGACGAGGAGTGTATAAAGGCGGCAAAGCTTGCGAACGCGCACGATTTTATCAAGAGACTTCCAAACGGATATAACACTATGCTCACATCAAACGGAGCGAATCTATCACAGGGACAGCGACAGCTTATCGCTATAGCGAGAGCCGCCGTGGCAGACCCGCCCGTAATGATACTTGACGAGGCTACCTCCTCTATCGACACAAGGACAGAGGCTATCGTACAAAAAGGTATGGACGCCCTTATGAAGGGCAGGACTGTATTCGTTATCGCCCACAGACTGTCCACGGTCAGAAATTCCGACGTTATAATGGTTCTTGAGAACGGCGCCATAATTGAACGCGGAAACCACGAAAAGCTAATAGCTGAAAAAGGCAAATATTATCAGCTCTATACGGGAGCTTTTGAGCTTGAATAGTTCATTATTTCTTCAGCAATCTTACTCTCACGCACCTCATCGGGATTCTTCGCTACGCCGCCCCGCACTGTCATTCTTGAGCGAAGCGAAGAATCTTGCGGGGCAGCTCCACTCGAGAATGACACGATGTGGTGCGTGCTTGATGTTACACACAAAAATCAGCCGTTTGATATAAAATACGAAGACGGCGCATTGATATTGAAATCTGACGGTATTCGTTTTATATAAAATCTTTATTTGCGCGAGGTAAAAATGACAGATAAGAAAAAAACGCCCTACTCGCTGGGCATAGATATCGGCTCTACCACAGCCAAGGTCGTACTTACAAAGGACGGCGGGATACTCTTTGAAAAATACGAGCGCCATATGTCTCAGGTACGTCTGAAAACTATGGAGCTTCTGGAGCAGATAAAGCCAATCATCGGCGACAATGAATTTACCGTGGCACTCTCGGGCTCGGCGGGACTTGGACTTGCAGAGGCGGCGGGGATTCCATTCGTTCAGGAGGTGTTCGCCACAGGTGAGCTGGTCAAGGAGCTCTGCCCCGACACCTCTGCCGTCATAGAGCTTGGCGGAGAGGACGCGAAGATAATCTTCTTTGACGGCGGTACAGACGAGAGAATGAACGGAAGCTGCGCAGGCGGCACGGGCGCATTTATCGACCAGATGGCGACCTTGCTTGACGTCACCGTCGATGAAATGGATGCCCTCAGCCTTAATTTTTCAAGGATATACCCTATAGCGTCACGTTGCGGTGTTTTTGCAAAGACCGACATTCAACCCCTGCTCAATCAGGGAGCTCGTAAGGAAGACGTGGCGGCGAGTATATATCAGGCGGTGGTAAATCAGACTATCGCGGGACTTGCCCAAGGCAGAAGGATAAAGGGGAAGGTACTTTTTCTCGGCGGACCCTTGTACTATTGCCGAGGACTTCGCGACAGATTCCGCGCCACCCTCGGACTTTCAGAGGAGCAGGCTCCCTGCCCCGAATACGCGCGTTTCGCGGTTGCGCTCGGCGCTTCGATATTCGCCGCGCGAACAGGCCACTGCGTCACGCTTGATAAGCTCCTCACTGCCGTGAGCGAGAATATAAGCACGGGAGGCACTAGCAACCGTCTCCCGCCGCTTTTCAATTCCGAAGATGAATACAAGCAATTCCGCGAACGGCACGAAAAGGCGTCCGTGGAAGTTCAAGATATCACGGGATATTCGGGGCGCGCTTACCTCGGCATCGACTGCGGAAGCACCACAACAAAGATAGTCCTTCTTTCAGAGGACAAAAAGATACTCTATTCCTTCTATGACTCCAACAAGGGAAACCCCGTGGAGATAGTAAAGGCTCAGCTCGAGAAGATATATTCCCTTATGGGGGACAAAATAAAAATATGCGGAAGCGCGGTCACGGGCTACGGCGAGGAGCTGATAAAGCACGCCTTCGGCGTTGACCTTGGAATAGTCGAGACTATCGCGCACTACACCGCCGCTAAATATTTTATGCCCGATGTGGATTTCATTCTCGACATCGGCGGTCAGGACATAAAATGCTTCAAGATAAAGAATGGCGCTATTGACAGCATTATGCTCAACGAGGCTTGTTCTTCGGGCTGCGGCTCGTTCATCGAGACATTCGCAAGGTCTATGGGATATTCTATAGACGAGTTCGCGAAGCGCGGTCTTTTCAGCGCGTCTCCCGTAAATCTCGGAAGCCGTTGTACGGTATTCATGAATTCCTCGGTAAAGCAATCGCAACGTGACGGAGCGACTGTTGAGGACATATCCGCGGGGTTATCTGTCAGCGTTGTCAAGAACGCCATATACAAGGTAATACGCGCCGCAAACGCCTCGGAGCTTGGACAGCACGTGGTCGTACAGGGCGGCACCTTCTACAACGACGCAGTACTCAGAGCCTTTGAGCTTGAGTTAGGTCAAAACGTTATCCGACCTGCCATAGCGGGACTTATGGGCGCTTACGGCGCGGCTCTCTGCGCTATGAAGCTGAACGAAAGCGACATTATTTCCGAGGAAGAACTGAAAGATTTCTCTCATTCCTCAAAGTCTGCGGTATGCAAGGGCTGTACCAACAACTGCCACCTGACTGTGAACACCTTCTCGGGCGGACAGAGATTTATCTCGGGAAATCAGTGCGAGAAGGGGCTCGGAATCAAGGAAAGCGCCGAGGTTTCCCCAAATCTTTACGCATTCAAGCGCGACTATCTGTCGTCTCTCGAAGGTAAAAAAGGAACTAGAGGCGTTATCGGTCTGCCCCTCGCGCTCGGTATGTACGAGCTTCTTCCATTGTGGCACACTCTCTTTACCGAGCTTGGTTTTGAGGTGGAAGTGTCTGACCTGTCCACAAAGCGCACCTACGAAAAAGGACAATTTTCTATCCCCTCCGACACGGCGTGCTATCCCGCTAAGATAATGCACGGTCACATTGAGGAGCTTGTTGAGAAGAAGGTAGACGCTATCTTCTATCCCTGTCTTACCTACAATATCGACGAAAAATATTCCGACAATCACTATAATTGCCCGATAGTAGCCTACTATTCCGAGCTTCTGAACGGAAATATGGATTCCCTCGGCAAAACTAAATTCCTCTATCCTTACCTTAACATAAATAACCGCCGAGAGCTCGCGCGTGAGCTTATGGAGTATCTCTCGACAAGCTTCGGTGATTTCAAAAAGCGTGATATATCCCGCGCTGTAAAGGTGGCTTTCAGGAAATACGACGAATATATGTCAGCGGTCAAAAAGGCGGGCGAGGAGGCTATCGCGTTCGCAAGAAGCCACGGCAAGAGGATTATGATACTTGCAGGAAGGCCCTACCACATAGACCCTGAGATAGGTCACGGTATCGACAAGCTCGCCGCTTCCTTGGGATTTGTCGTAGTCAGTGAGGATAGCGTATTCCATCTATCAGAGCCAAAGCGAGTGGCGGTACTCAATCAGTGGACATACCACGCAAGACTATACCGCGCCGCGAGCTTCGCCGCACAAAATGACGATGTTCAGCTCGTTCAGCTTGTCTCCTTCGGTTGCGGTGTGGATGCTATTACTACCGACGAGGTGCGTTCTATCCTCGAAAGCCGAGGAAAGTTCTACACACAGATAAAGATAGACGAAATAACCAACCTTGGCGCTGTAAAGATACGCCTGCGCAGTCTTATCGGCGCGCTGGAACAGTAAGAAACGCAAGGAGTTAAGCTATGGAAAAAACCTATATTTCTTTTACAGAGGAAATGAAAAAGGACTACACCGTTCTAATTCCCAATATGTTGCCCATGCACTTTGAGCTTATCCGCCGCGTGTTCCACAATTACGGTCTTAAAGCGGAGCTACTTCAGACGCAGGGGCAAAAGATAAAGGACACGGGGCTTAAATACGTCCATAACGACACCTGTTACCCCGCAATACTCGTTATCGGTCAATTTATAGACGCACTTGAGAGTGGGAAATACGACCCCCACAAGACCGCGCTTATCCTTTTCCAAACAGGCGGCGGTTGCCGCGCGTCAAACTACATAAATCTGCTCCGTAAGGCACTTGCTAAAGCGGGATACGGTTATGTTCCCGTCATATCCTTCAGCCTCGCGGGGATAGAGGATCACCCTGGTTTTAAGCTTTCAATTCCCGTTTTGCACAGGCTTATGTACGCCATCTTCTATGCCGACCTGCTTATGTCACTCAGAAATCAGTGCAGGACTTATGAGATACGCAAGGGCGAGAGCGAGGAGCTGGCGCAGAGATGGACAGAGAGATTGTCTCGAGAAATGGGCGAGGAAAAGCGTTTGTCCTACAAGAAGGTAAAACAGAACTACCAACTTATAATCAATGACTTCAAAAAGATACCCCGCGTTGAGAAAAAATGCCCCAAGGTCGGTGTCGTGGGCGAGATATTCGTTAAATATTCTCCGCTTGGAAACAACAATCTCGAGGAATTTCTCGTTAGCGAGGGCGCTGAGGTGGTAGTACCGGGGCTCTTAGATTTCTGCCTTTACTGTTTATATAACTACCTGATGGACGCAAAGCTTTACGGCATAGGCAAGGCTGCCGAGCCTGTGCTTAAGATAGCCTACAAATTCCTTTTAGGCAAACAGCGGGATATTATAGATATCATAAACGAGGACGGTCATTTTGACCCGCCAACGCCTTTTGACCACACGGTCTCGCTGATAACGGGATATCTCGGTATCGGCGCGAAAATGGGCGAGGGATGGCTGCTTACCGCCGAGATGCTGGAGCTTGCCGACAAAGGCGTGCCTAACATCGTTTGCACTCAACCCTTCGGTTGTCTTCCAAATCATATCTGCGGAAAAGGAATGATGAAGCCTATCAAGGAGAAAAATCCCGATATAAACATCGTTGCTATCGACTATGACGCAGGAGCTACCGCGGTAAATCAGGAGAACAGGATCAAGCTGATGCTGGCAAACAGCATGTGATGTAATAAAATTACACACAGCCCAAGGGCAACATTTACCCTTGGGCTGTGTGTTTTATATTAAACCGTTTATCAAGCTGTCGCAATTGGATATCCCGAACAAAGGATTTCCAAGCCCACGCTTACTTATGATACTTCGTCCCAGCGATTATGTTGAAGGCGCGGTATACCGCCTCAAGCAACATCACGCGCAGAAGCTGATGAGGAAAGGTCAGCTCGGAGACAGACAAACGCATATCGCACGCCGACTTTACCTTCTCCGACAGTCCGTGAGAACTGCCTATCACAAAGCAGACCTCGCTACGCTCCCCTGATATACTCTCCAATCGCTCGGCAAGCTTCTCCGAGGACATCTGCTTTCCCTCAACGCACATAGCTATCTTATACGCCCTCGGCGACATTTCGGTAAGTATAGCCTTTGCCTCATCATCAAGCGCGTTCTCTATCTCTTTTTCCGACGGAGTGTCCGATACCCGCGCTTCCTTAAGCTGTACTACCGTCAGCTTACAGTATCCCGAAAGCCGCTTCGCATACTCTGCCGCGGCATCTCGCCAATACGCTTCCTTAAGCGTTCCCACTGTTATTATCTTCACAGAAAGCATAGGTCTCACTCTCCTTCGCAAAAATCATATCGGTCGGCAAGTCGGCAGACGCTACCGTGACAGACACCGAGGAATCTGCGATAGCCGATATAAATTCATCAAGCGCCGTCTCAGGAGTATTATTCTCCTCACTCAGGTGCGCCAACATAAACGCCCTCGTGCCCTTCGAGGCGAGATGCGCTCCAAATGCGGCGCTCGCCTTATTTGAAAGATGTCCTCTGTTCGAGAGTATCCTCTTTTTCAGCTCGTAAGGATAAGGACCGCTCTTTAGCATATCCTCGTCGTGATTGGACTCTATCACAACTGTTTCACACCCCTCAAGCGCTCGGCATATTCCCTTGGTAACGTACCCGATATCAGTGGCAACGCCCACCGAATGCTCCCCGTCCTCGTCCTGAAAATCTATTCTGTATCCCACGCTCATCATACTGTCGTGCGGTGTGTGAAATGAACGTATATTCAATCCCCCAACGCATGTCTCATATTCCTCGGTATGCCTTACAAGATTTTTATGAACGTGTGCGTCGGGAGTTATATCAAATCTCTTGGCGCTTATATCACAAATATGTATCGGTATTTCGTGTCTTTTGCTTATCACCTCAAGCGCCGATACGTGATCGGTATGCTCGTGGGTTATAAGGATAGCGTCTATCTCTGAGATATCCGAGCCTATCTCAGAAAGAGCGCGGCACAAAGACCGCGCATTCTTTCCAGCATCAATAAGTATTCTCGTTCCCGCGGCTTCAATATACGTCGAATTTCCGCCCGAGCCCGAATATAAAGTGCAAATTCTGTATTTCATAATCAAAACAGTCCGAAGATAAGAGGGAGCAGGTAAAGCTCTACCATATCGATAAAAAAAGTAAACACAAAGGCGAGTATGATAACGAGCATCCACCTTGACTTCTTAAGTCTTTCCTTACCGCTGTTGATAAATTCGTCCTTTTCCTCCTCGCTCCACTCGGAGGGTAGCATATCCCGTGTCACTCCCTTGCGTGAAAATCCTCTATTATATATCAGATACGCAAAGATGAAGACCGCCCCTATCACCATATAGGCGACAAGAACACCAAAGTAGAAATAATTGAGAAGAACTCTGTATGTACCGTACACTATCACCGTTGAGATTATAACGATAGCCAAAAGTACGAGTAAGCTTTTATTTATTTTCTTGTCACTGTTACCGTTTTTATTCTGTAAATTTTCGGACATTTTTTCTCCAAATATTAATTGAAATTTTATATTATCTTCACCGCGCCCTCAGAACGTATCCTCAGCGCCATACATCTACCCTCACCGAAAGCGGAATCCATAAGCTCACGGAAGCCGTCTACGTCGTCTTTGTGAACGAACGCCTGAATAGTTCCAGCAAATCCTCCGCCGTGAACTCTGAATGCCCCGCGCTTACCGCTAAGGTATATGTCCGCAAGGCAGAGAGCCAAGGACAGTCCCTGCTCTCGCGTGTTCTTATCGGTATACACGTTCTGCAAATAGCAGAAGGACGACCTTCCCGAAGCCAATACTCCCGCGAAAAAGCTGTCAAGGTCTCCTTCCTTCAAAGCCTTTCTCTGAACCTCCACACGTTTGTTTTCCTCAAAGAAGTGCAGCGAACGTAATATCGCTCTGTCTCCAACCTTTTCTCTAAGCGCGGGAATAGATGCGACAACGTCTCCCTCGTCAGTCTCCCTGAGCACCTTAGCGCCAAAGGTCGCCGCCACCGATTTCATATCTCTCGGCACAGAAGCGTAGTCGTCGGTAAGGTCTGCGTGGTTTCCGCCTGTATTTACGATACAGAGATTATATCCCTGCGCTGACATATCAACGTCCAGCTTTTCAATAACAGGAGCGCTAGGGTCCTCAAAATCTATCGTGACTATACCGCCCGCGGCGCACGCCACCTGATCCATAAGACCGCAGGGCTTACCAAAGAATAGGTTTTCCGCATACTGCGCGTACTTTGAAATCTCAACGTTGTCCACTGCCCCGCTGTTATACATATGGTTAAGAATATTTCCTATCATATCCTCGAACGCTGCCGACGAGGACAGTCCCGAGCCCTTAAGCACGTTGGAGACCGTATAAGCGTCAAAGCCGCCCACGGCGTACCCATTCTTCACAAACGCGTCACACATACCCGCTATTATCGCCTCAGACGTTCCGAACTTCGCCGTGTCGGGCTGCGTATATTCCTCGATATTCACGATATCCTCGGGGAATCCCTCGCTCTTGACGCGCACCGTCATATCGTCTCTCGGAGATGCCACCGCGATTATATCAAGGTCTATAGACGCCGCTATAACACAGCCATGATTGTGATCTGTATGATTTCCCGAAAGCTCGCTTCTTCCCGACACCGAAAACAGAGACACTTCCCTATCCGCGCCGTACATACGTGAGAACTCGGCTATCGCGCCAAGATAACGCTCCTTCTGGTATCCGAGCGCGTCAGTACCGTAGAGCGCTTCAAGTCTCCCGTCAAGCGAACCGTCCTTGATGTAAGCTGTCATTTGTTTAGAATTCATTTTATCCTCCTTAAGGCATTCCGTGTAAATAACATTGAAACGGTAACATAAAAATTTGCATTAATGTTTTATCACATTATACCATATATATCACTTTTTCACAAGTAGATTTCAAAAATAAAATTATACTATTGAAAAATCAGCGTCTATATTGTATAATTTAACTGTAAACAAGGTCGATCAGCCGAGCGACCTCAATACTCGGTACTATGGAGAGTTATGAATTATTTGAAACGGTTTTCGGATTTTTGCGCTGGCTTTGCCGCCTTCGCCGCGTCCCTTTACATCTTAAGAAAATTTATGTCCTTCAACCCCGCCGATGCCGAGGGCATCAAGGAGAAAGCAAGGCTTTTCTTTTCAAAGGACTATTTCAGAGATTATCGCGCGTACCTTATTCTGATTATACTGCTTGCGGTATCAGTAATTATCGGTATCATTCTTGAGCGTCTGCCTTACGTGGGATTTGCCTTCTCCCTCGCGCCTATGCTCCAGATATTGCTTATGCTCGGCGAGGGAAAGCTCTACGAGCGCCCTATGCTCTATGTGATACTTGGCACAGTTCACGTCGTTGGAAATATCGTCTATTCGCTCTCGCTTGACCGAGAGGACGGAAAACGGCGCGCCTTTATCTGCGCCAATATCTTCGGCGCGGCGCTGTTCTCGCTCGGCATCTGGGTGTGGCGCAGAGCGTCGCAGTTATCTCTGCTCGGCAAGGACAAGTTGTCTGAGCTGAACGCAAGAGATACTACCATTCTGCTCGGGCTTGAGGACGACTCTGAGAAACTGATTATTGGAATAGCCGTTTTCATACTCATCAGCGTTGCCGTAAGCCTTATTTTGCGTGACGTTTACTTTATCGACGCCCTGATTGCCGCCGTTCCATTCGTTTACTCGGTCTATCTTTTCGCGTCGGGTAAGCTGACGGTCTTCCCGCAAGCGGTCTTTTTTCTCACTCTTTTCTATTTCCTGTTCAGAATATTTATAGTAATATTTGAGCCTATGGCGAAAAAATGTGATTGTAAATGAAAAAAGTGTTAAAATTGTATTGATTTTTGTCTAAAAATGTGCTAAACTGTAAATATAAATTTTTTAGAAAAGGAGATTCTGGTATGGACAAATTCTTTAAGATCAGCGAACGCGGCTCATCGGTAAGAACAGAGATAACCGCAGGTCTTACTACCTTCTTCGCAATGGCTTACATTGTTGTAACCAACCCAAATCAGGTAGTAGGTTTCACCTTTGGCGGTCCCTTTGACACTATCTGGAACGCCGTGTACGTTGCTTCTATCCTCGTGGCAGTTATAGGAACACTGCTCTACGCGCTTTACGCAAAGCTTCCCTTTGCTCAGGCGTGCGGAATGGGTCTTAACTCATTCTTCTTCGTTTCCTTCATTCTTCCCGCCCTTCTTTCGGGCTCGGACCCCGTTCAGGGATATCGTGAAGGTCTGTGCATTATCCTTCTCTCCGGCGTAATTTTCCTTATCCTTTCTATAACAGGAGCAAGAAAATATATCGCCAAGGCTCTCCCCGATTGCCTTAAAAAAGCCATTCCCGCAGGTATCGGCTTGTTTATCGCTTTCATCGGCTTCAAAAACGTTGGTATAATTCAGGCAAATCAGTATACCTTCGTTCAGTTCTTTGATTTCCACGGCGCTGTTGCAGACAAGAGCGTGTTTGACGCTTGGGTAGCTATCGCTCCCGTAGTTCTCGCGCTTCTCGGTCTCTTCCTCATCGCAGCTCTCGAGAAGAAGAAGGTTAAGGGTTCGGTTATCATAACCATTCTCTCTGTTACCGTTCTTTACTATCTCACAACCTGGACGCTTCCCGACTTCGACCTTGGAAAGGTCGGACAGTCCTTCAAGGACTTCGGTGAGATCGGTATTCTCGGCGCGTTCAAGGGCTTCACGATATTTGAGGGCGGTGCTTCGGCTATAGTCAACGCTATAGTTCTTGTTATAACCTTCTCGCTTGTCGATATGTTCGACACTATCGGAACTCTTTACGGAACCGCTTCTCAGGCAAATATGCTTGACGAGAACGGCGACCCCATTGATATAGACAAGTCTATGACATCTGACTCTGTCGCGACTGTTTCAGGAGCGCTCCTCGGAACCTCCACCTGTACAACTTTCGTTGAGTCCGCAGCAGGCGTTGCGGCTGGCGGTAGAACGGGACTTGCTTCCCTCGTAACATCTATCTGCTTCGCGCTCTGCTTGTTCCTCACTCCCGTTGCGGCAATAGTTCCCGCATGCGCTACAGCTCCCGCGCTCATCTACGTGGGCGTGCTTATGCTCAAGAACTTCGCGAAGGTCGATATGTCCGATATTACGGCGGCTGTTCCCGCTTTCCTCGCGCTGATTATGATGCCTCTGACCTACTCGATATCCAATGGTATCGCAATAGGCTCTATCGCATACGTAATAATCAGACTTGCAACAGGCAAGTACACAAAGAAGGATATCGTGGTAACGGGAATCGCAATTCTCTTTACTCTCAGATTCTTCCTTGTTACGATGTAATAGGAAATAGATAAATTGACCGCAGAACTGTTCGCAGTTCTGCGGTTTTTTTATTGTTTTCCCAAACATAAATCTCAAGGGGCAACCAACGCCCCTTGGCGATGTTCTTTGCTGCTTTCTGTCAACGAGGACATAGAGTAGGATAATCAGGACAAAAAATAGGCATAAAACTATTGCAAAAAGAAAAAAAGTGTGGTACAATAATGCCGTAAAGCAAACTAAAAATACTGTAGAAATAATACTGCCACCGGGTAGTGTAATGCTCAGGCATTCGTCGGCGCATCGTTAGGTCTTAGAAGATGCGCGGTACGGATGTCTTTTTTGAAGCCTATGTAAAGGAGAACTTATATGCAAAATCCATTCCGCGGTCTTACGAAATTTGAATTTGCCCTATGGTGCTTTTCAGTACTTTCGGTAATAATATCGTTCCTATTCTTGGAAAACGGCGACTCGCTGAAGCTCATAGCCTCGCTTATAGGCGTCACTGCCCTTATATTCACGTCAAAGGGGTACGTTATAGGTCAGATACTCATCGTGGTATTCTCGCTCTTTTATGGTTTTATATCCTTCCATACAAGATACTACGGAGAGATGATAACCTATCTCGGAATAAGCACCCCCATAGCCATTCTCGCAGCGATATCCTGGTTCAAAAACCCCTATAAGGGTACAAAAGAGGTGAAAATCAACAAGCCCTCAAAAAAACAGATATTCACTATGTTTATCCTTGCCACCATTGTTACTGCGGCGTTCTACTTTATCCTTAAATATCTCGGCAATGCGGCTCTTATCGTCAGCACTGTGTCTATCACTACAAGCTTTATCGCCGCGTATCTCACCGTTCTTCGCAGTCCCTACTATGCGCTCGCTTATGCCCTGAACGACGTAGTTCTTATAGCTCTTTGGGTAACGGCATCAATATCAGACCCCACAAATATTCCTATGCTCGTCTGCTTCGCCGTATTTCTTATAAACGACATCTACGGCTTTATAAATTGGCGGCGTATGCAGAGGAAACAAGCATAAAAATCGGAACGGGAAGCTTTTGCTTCCCGTTTCGATTTATCAGAGCTTAGTCAGCGTATACGCTAAATTACTTTTACATCAATCAACCTTACTCTGCTCAAGAATCTTTTCAAACAGTCCAACGTATGCCTTTGCCGTAGTAAGGCACGCCTTATTACTCACGGCAGACAGCTTAGTAAGGCAATCGCATATCACTGACTCGGTGGGCATTTCAACACCGTCAGCAAGATAAACAGTTGCAACT
This sequence comes from Eubacteriales bacterium, assembly GCA_045632545.1. Taxonomy (GTDB): domain Bacteria; phylum Bacillota; class Clostridia; order Oscillospirales; family CAG-272; genus HGM12713. The sequence goes on from JAZQWY010000124.1 coordinate 13,376, forward strand.
CTCGGAGGAATCATATCCCCTACCGCCTCAAAGACACAAGTAAGCTCCTTCGTTCCAAAGAGAAATTCGGAGAGCGCCTCTCGATATTCCTGAGTGTGTTCGCGAAGACTTCCGTCCCACAGCTTGTCTCCGAGTATCGCGATCGACGGAGAAATCGTATAACCGTAATAAGGATATTTAGGAGCATTTCCAAACTCCCACGCGCAACCCTCACCGCCAAGGATCAGATCAGAGACCGCAAATCCGCTTGGCGTTTTATATGCATTCCAATCCTTCATCTTTTCAGGGTTCAAATAGCTGTTCAGATCGACATAGGTGTTCGGATAATAGGAATTGACAACCTCAAATCCGTGTTCGAGGAACTTCTCCATCGTACAGCCCTCGTGCGGTCCGCGCTGCTCAGCGGCAATACGCCAAAACTGAATGAGTATCTCACGACTGATCGGAACCTCACGAGAAACGTCGATCTGATCGTTCCACATCATCATTTTTTTACCGTGAGCTTTCACGATCTCAAACATTTTATCTATCAGGTAATAAAATTCTGCCTGACGGTCAGCAAGTCCCTCGCGTTCACGAAGTGCGGCACAGCGCGGGCATCTATCCCAAAAGCAATGCCACTGAGGATCGTGGATGTCACCTAATTCCAATTCATCAGTTCCGATATGTATGTATTCACTGTTCGGGAATATTTCAACAATCTCTTCGACCAGCCTGTCAAAAAACGCCCACACGTCATCATTTCCGGGACAAATCACCCAACCCCATGCGCCCTCTGCCGTACAGAGAAATTCGGGATGCGCTTTCGTAACCGCCCATCCGTGTGCGGGAACCTCAAATTCAGGAATAACCTCAATAGCATATTTTTCACACGCCTTAACAACATCACGCAAAAGATCTTTACTACAAGGAGCTCCCTTTTTAGGATCAAGCTGATACTCCGGCAAAGCATCGGAAACAAAGCAAGGTCCGTGAGAATCTGTCAGATGCAAGTGCAGGCGGTTATATTTAGCAAGAGCCATAGAGCGGAGCGCCGCAAAGATATTCTCCTCGGTGGGAACTCCGCGCGCAAAATCCAACATAAACGAGCGGTATCCAAAATCAGGATAGTCTACAATCTCTCCGCAAGCAAGCTTGTCCTTGCGAAGCAATAATGCTACAGTTGCTGCACCGTTTACCGCACCACGCGCATCACGAAATCCCACGTTGATCGCATCGGGCAACACGCTCACGCGGTATATCTCGTCACGCTCTTCAAGAGTGTTATCCACAAAAAAACTCACAAACGGTTTTTTCTGATCACACTTTGCACCGCCAACAAAATCAGCAAAAGCATTACCGCCGAGAACTGCTATCTCTGAATCACACCCGTATGTCAAGTTTTCAGGAACGCAGCAAATTCCGTTATTCTCGATTTGTTTTTTTACGATAGGTAAAATCATAATAAGTCTCCTACTGTCAATTCAAGACATCCATATTTTTCTACTACTATTATAGCATAAAACGCCAAAAAATAATAAATATTTCCAAATTTTGAAGGTAAATTTCCGTAAAAATCGGAACGGGAAGCCAAGCTCCCCGTTCCGATTTATTTTAGCTTAGTCAGCGTAAACGCTAACCTGCTTCTTGTCCTTTGTCTTCTGTTCAAACTTGACTCTTCCGTCAATCAAAGCAAACAGAGTGTGGTCCTTACCCATACCAACGTTATTTCCGGCATGGATGGCTGTTCCTCTCTGTCTGATAATGATGTTGCCGGCAACAACAGGCTGTCCGTCCGCCTTCTTTACGCCAAGGCGCTTGGACTCACTGTCACGTCCGTTCTTTGTTGAACCAACACCCTTTTTATGAGCAAAGAACTGTAAACTGAGCTTAAACATTATGCGTTCCTCCATTCAATGTTATTTTGTGTAGATGCTTCCTGCGAAGCATAGGTCAGATATAATCGACGTCCTTTACCTCTACATCGAGATAATCGTAATACTCTTCGATCATATCGTTGAGCTGATAGTAGTATGACAAAAACAATCCCGACACCGCATATCTTTTGTTCTCGTCACTCTCAAATTCGGGCAGAGCCGCCTTTGAGCGAACGATTATATGCGTTGCGCCTTCATTGACGCTGTAATCAACGTCCGACGCGTACGCAACCTCTATGGTATTGATTATGAGCATAGTCATAGCCGAGAGCGCCGCGCAGAGCACGTCATCCCCCGCGTCTCCGTAACCCGTATGCCCCTGCTCCTCAAAACCGTAATAGGTTCCGCCGCTTCTGAAAAATACGATTTTTGTCATTTTACCGATTAGCCCTGGATAGAAAGAATCTGTACCTTAGTGTAAGGCTGTCTGTGACCGATCTTCTTCTTCTCGTTCTTCTTAGCCTTGTACTTCATTACATAGATCTTCTTGCCCTTGCCATTTGCAACGACCTTTGCGCTTACTGTTGCGCCCTCAACATTGGGGGTTCCGATCTTAAGACCTTCGCCTGCCGATAATGCCTTAACACAATCAAAAGTAACTGTGTCGCCCTCGTTAACGTCGAGCTTCTCGATGAAGATTATATCGCCCTCGTTAACCTTGTACTGCTTTCCGCCTGTTTCAATAACTGCGAACACGAAAAGCACCTCTCTTTCATAATAGACTCGCTAATTCGGGCGGCGCATATAAATATGCGCGCTTAAAAAGCCCGCTTTAAGCGGCATATTATTATAACATACTCTTGGGGGCTTGTCAACACCTTTTTTGAATTTTTTATTTCTTCGTGATATCCACACGTTTTATTTATAAATTGCTGTTGCAATAATCGTTTTTTTGGTGTATAATTGTTTTGTATATTTTTTAGTATCAGAAACGGAATTAACGATGACCCCGATAAAAGATAATCTGTGGGATTCTGTCTCACTCACGTCTGTAAAGACAGACAAGTTCAAAACGGGTATGATAGCCTTTTCTATGGCTCTGCCCCTCACAAAAGAGCTTACCGCGTATAATCTTCTGCTCTCAGGCGTACTCCGCAGAGGCTCTGAGGATTATCCGTCGGTAACACTTCTAAACCGCCGTCTTGACGAGCTTTACGCTACGTCTGTTGAGATAAAAAACGCGCGTTTTGGAAAAAACGAGGTGTTTTTGCTCTCTGCCGAGTTGCTTGACAACGCCTTTATAAGCGACGGCACAGACGTGCTCGACGGCGTAGTTCAACTGATATCTCAGCTTCTTCTGCACCCTCTGACCGAGGGCGGAAGATTTCCAAAAAACTCCGTAGAGCGTGAGAAGAGGACTGTATGTGACGCGATAAACGCAGAGATAAGCAATCCGAGGGCGTATGCGGCGAACAGATGCGGCGAGCTTATGCACAGCACCGACGAGGACTTCCCCACCATGAACGACCTT
>JAZQWY010000125.1:0-2439 GCA_045632545.1 Eubacteriales bacterium
CCCCCGCGAGCTCGGCAAAGCCGAACCCGCGGGGGTCTTGTTTGTTCAGAAGATTTTTAGTACAGTTTGAAGATTTTTGAAGATAGGGGAGTGTGAGTGGGAAGGAACTTTTGTAAAAGTTCCTTCCCACTCATATGTATCTATTCTAATTAACTATTTATAATATCCGACATATTGTAAAGCCCACTCGCCTTACCCACTATAAATTCAGCCGCTTTTAGCGCTCCGCCCGCGAATATTTCGCGCGAGGTGGCACTGTGAGAGAGAGTGACTATCTCGTTGTCTCCCGCGAATATCACCTCGTGCTCACCCACGATAGTACCGCCCCTTACGGCGTGTATGCCTATCTCGGAGCTTTTACGCTGCTGTCTTACACTGTGCCTGTCATAGACAAGCTCGGTTCCGTCTCTCTCCTCGCCGAGAGCCTCTGCAATCATCAGCGCGGTTCCGCTTGGAGCGTCGAGCTTTTTGTTGTGGTGCTTTTCTATTATCTCCACGTCAAAGTCCGCGCCAAGAGTTTTCGCGGCCTTGCGGCACATCTCGATAATAAGGTTAATGCCTATCGACATATTCCGTGAGAAGAAGACGGGAACAGAGTTCGCGGTCTCCTTCATCAGCGCCGTCTCCTCCTCGGAATGTCCCGTCGTCGCGACAACGAGTGGGGTAGACATCTCCGTGGCGTACTTCGCGAGTGTCGGGAGCGCGCTATGGTGTGAGAAGTCGATTATTACGTCGGCTTTACCCGGAAAATCCGAAACAGACTGATAAACAGGGAAATTGCAGGTGGCTCCAAGGGTAGCCGCGTTTATATCAACTCCCGCCACTATCCTGAATTTTTCACTGTTGTTTATTGATTCGGTAACGGCTCGACCCATTCGTCCGCCGCAGCCGCAGAGAATAACGTTTATCATTTTAGAGCGTCCTTTCTTTGAATGTGTTAGCGTCTCAGAGCAGACCGTGCTCCTTCATAGCCGATATAAGCTTCTGCTTGTTGGAATCGTCCATCTCACAGAGGGGAAGTCTCATCTCTATGTCACACATTCCAAGCTCAGCCATAGCCGTCTTGACGGGAATGGGATTTACCTCGCAGAACAGGGCGTTTATCAGCTTCAGATATTCAAGCTGGAGCTTTGCCGCGGCGGGGTAATTATTGTCAAAGCAGTTTTGGCAGATGCTGTGTGTCTGCTCGGGGAGAATGTTTGACAGCACTGAGATAACGCCCTTGCCGCCAAGCGACATTATCGGAACTATCTGGTCGTCGTTGCCCGAGTAAACGTCGTAGCAGTCACCGCATTCGGCAATAAGCTCGGCGATTGAGCTGAGATTGCCCGACGCTTCCTTGACAGCCACTATCCTCTCGTGCTTCGCAAGCTCCTTGTATACGGGAAGCGTGATATTACAGCCCGTTCTTGACGGAACGTTGTAGAGGATTATCGGCTTGTTAGTCTTGTCAGCCGTTTCAAGGAAGTTTTTGATAAGTCCTTTAGGAGTAGCCTTGTTATAATAGGGTGTGACGAGCAGGAGAGCGTCAGCGCCGACCTCGCAGGCGTACTGCGAAAGCTCTATTCCGTAAGCGGTGTCGTTAGAGCCTGTTCCCGCGATAACGGGAACTCTGCCCGCTACCTTTTCAACGGCGAACTTTATGCACTCGCAGTGCTCCTCGTGGGTTAGTGTTGCCGCCTCGCCCGTGGTTCCAGCAACGACGATTCCGTCGATGCCCCCCTTTATCTGAGCTTCTATTATCTTTCCGAAGCTTTCGTAGTCGACAGCTCCGTTCTTGAATGGCGTGATGATAGCGGTAGCCGCCCCTGTGAAGATTGATGACTTGAATTTGCTCATAATGGTTATCCTTTCGTAAAAAAGAGATTTATGAATTACAAAAAATAAAAAACCGGTTGAAAACCGCCTGAAATTGTAATATAATATAAGCATATGTATATTATATTCGACAATACCAGACAGCTCTCCATCATTCGATGACAATTCGCCAGCTTTTAACCGTGCGAACCAGCACACACCACACCCGCTGTGGTATGACTTCGGCGCTCTACCCTCACAGTCTGTCTCAAACGGTTGCGGGACCTTGACCGACGGCAGTTGCAGAACGCACCTCTGTCATAATTATATGTATTTCACAAGTTATGATATCATACCTTTTCGTATATGTCAAGCATAATTGAAAAATTTTTAGTAAATTTCGGAGTATTTCAATGATAATTAGGAACGAAAGAGTACATACCGAGCTTATGACCTCGGATTTTTATTACGACCTTCCCGAGGAGCTGATAGCTCAGCATCCTCTTAGTAAAAGAGATGAATCGAGGCTTATGGTGCTTGACCGCGAGAGTGGAAGCATAGACCACAAGGTGTTTCACGATATAGTAGACTACCTGAGGGCGGGCGACGTGCTCGTGGTGAACGACTCAAAGGTGATACCCG
>JAZQWY010000126.1:0-3160 GCA_045632545.1 Eubacteriales bacterium
CCGAGATCGCCGCTAACTCCTTCAAGACGGTAGTCATAGACCACCATATAAAAAAGGAAGAATTCAAAAACGAGCCTATACTCGCGTATATCGACCCCTCGGCTTCTTCGGCGTGTGAGCTTATATCCGAGATACTTGAGCAAAGTCTCCCTGCGGGAGTATTGAGCAAGGAGGAGGCTACCGTGCTTCTCTCGGGAATTATGGTAGATACTAAGAACTTTACGCGAACAGTCGGAACGAGAACATTCTCTGCGGCGCTCTATCTCAGAGGCGCGGGAGCTAACGCAGAGATAGCGCGTACCTTCTTCAACGAGGCGTTCGAGGATTATCGCTCGGAGGCGCTTTTTGGCGCGAGAGTTGAGATATACAGAGAGCAGCTTGCCATAACCACAAGCTCTGGAACAGGCTCGTCACAGGACCGAGTTGCCGCGGCGAAGGCGGCGGATAAGCTCCTGACTGTACGACACGTGAACGCCGCATTCGCGCTCGTTAAGATAGGTGATACTATCCACATTTCGGCGCGCTCTAACGGAACTATAAACGTTCAGCTCATACTTGAAAAGATCGGTGGAGGCGGACATTTCGACGTAGCCGGAGCCGCCGTGACAGATAAAAATATTGAGGATACCAAGAAAATGCTTATGGCGGCTATCGACGAATATCTTGACAAGAATACCGTAAACGCACCCGTATCTTCGGAAGAATAAAGAAAAAAACGCTCATCGGAGGTATATATTAATGAAAGTAATTTTAATGGCAGATGTAAAGGGTCAGGGCAAAAAGGACCAGATGATAGAGGTATCTGACGGATACGCGAGAAATTTCCTCTTTCCCAAAAAGTTAGCTATCCCCGCCGACGCTAAGGCGATAAACGAAATGAAAAACAAAGAGGCTTCCAAACAGCATAAGATAGACGTTGAAAAGCAGAACGCTCTTGATATTGCCGAAAAGCTGAAGAATATCGTGGTGACCTTCGAGTATGCCGCAGGACCCGACAAAAAGCTCTACGGCTCTGTAACCTCAAAGGATATTTCAGAGGAGCTTGAGAAAAAGCACGGAATATCTATAGACAAGAGGAAGATAACCCTCGCCGTTCCGATAAAGTCCTTCGGAAGATTTGCGGCGGACGCCCATCTTTTCACGGGAGTGAACGCAAAAATAACGGTTGAGGTAACAAGTAAGCAGTAATCCCTTTTATAAAGAAAAAGATAACAGAATTATAAATCTTGTAAAGGTAGATATTATTAAATGGAAGATCAATTCACAAAAAAATTACCTTTCTCTCTTATCGCCGAGCAATCCCTTCTGGGAGCAATACTCGTCGATCCCGACGCGCTCAACGACATCGCCGACGCCGTGGCGTCCACCGATTTTTACCTAACAGAGCACGCGCAAATATTCACGGCGATGCACGAGCTTTTTCTCGCGAATAAGGAAATAGACGTTGTCACACTAATAGATATGCTTGTGACCAAAGGTATATACAGCAAATCGGGCGGTCAGGATTATATCAAAACTCTCTGCCAGACCGTGCCAAACGCACTGAACGTAAAGGATTACGCGACGATAGTAAAGCAAAAAAGTCTCCTCCGTCAGCTTATTGAGGTATGCTCGGATATTTCCGACACCGCCTACAGCGAGGAGGGCTCTGCCAACGAGGTAATAAACTACGCCGAGAGCCGTATATTCGATATCGCGCAGGGGCGGGACACCAAAAATTTCCGTCACATCAGAGAGGTCATAGGAGAGGTATATAAAAACCTGCACACTATGGCTACCGAGGGCGAGGCGGGTCAGGGAACGAGAACGGGATTTTCAGGGCTTGATAACGTACTTGCGGGTATGGGAGACCCCGACCTCGTGCTTATCGGAGCGCGCCCCGGTATGGGTAAAACATCGTTTGCGCTGAATATCGCAACCAACGTCGCGCTTCAAACAAAGAAAAAGGTATGTCTGTTCTCGCTTGAGATGTCGGCTGAACAGCTCGTCTCCAGAGTTATATCAAGCGAAGCTATGGTAGACAGCTACGCTATGCGCACAGGCAGACTCGACAGTAAACAATGGGATGATATCGCCGCGGCTACCTCAAAGCTCGCGGGCTGCGATATACTTATAGACGATACATCGGGCATATCGGTCACGGGAATGAAGGCTAAGCTGAGACGTATAACCAATCTCGGACTTGTTGTCATCGACTATCTGCAGCTTATGCAGAGTGATAGACGAAGCGATAACCGCGTTCAGGAGGTCGCCGATATATCAAGAGCGTTGAAGATAATGGCTAAGGAGCTTAACGTTCCCGTCATATGCTGCGCTCAGCTATCCCGCGGACCTGAATCTAGAACCGACAAGCGTCCTATGCTTTCCGACCTTCGTGACTCGGGAGCTATCGAGCAGGATGCAGACACCGTAATATTCCTCTACAGAGACGAGTATTACAAAGCGGAGGGAAATCAGGACGAGGGAAATATCGCCGAGGTCATCGTAGCCAAGAACCGTCACGGCTCTACCGGCAATGTAAAGATGGGCTGGATAGGCAGATTTACCAAATTCAGAACACTTGCGAACGACGCGGAGGGTTAACACCCTGCGCAAAGAGGTTTATAAAAATGGATTCTCAAAAAAAACTTTATATTCCGCCACGCGGCTTTACCGAGCCTCATATCTTGTCTGGAATGTCAGGTAACACTTCCCTGCTCGTCGCCTTCTCGGGCGGCGCCGACTCGGGAGCTCTGCTCCATATGGTCTTGAAATACGCCGAGCAAAGTGGCGCTAAGGTCTATGCCGCCCACGTCAATCACGGTATTAGGGGCGAGGAAGCGGACAGAGACGAAGCCTTTTGCCGTAAGGTCGCTGAAAGCTACGGAATAGAGATATTTGTTCTCCGTGCCGACGTTCCCGCCATAGCGGCGGCTGAGCAAAAGAGCGTTGAGACAGCGGCAAGGGACGTGAGATATGCTTTCTTTGCGGATATTATGAAAAAACATGATGTCCCTCTGCTCTGCGTGGCGCACAATGCCAACGATAATCTTGAAACCATTCTTTTCAATATCTCCCGCGGAAGCGGTCTTAGCGGTGTCTGCGGAATTCCACGCACACGTGATTTTGAGGGCGGCACTATCATTCGCCCGATTTTGGAAATAAGCAAAGATGACATAAA
>JAZQWY010000127.1:0-21708 GCA_045632545.1 Eubacteriales bacterium
GGAGAATATATGAATAAAACAAGATGTCCGTGGTGCGGAAAGTTAATAGATAAAGAGGCTGACGCCGAAGAATACAGAAAAAAATTTTTATTTTTATTTGAATATTTCATTTGGCCGCCACTACGGAATTTGCTCTCATTGTGGAAAAATATATAATAATGTTCCTCGGTCAGCATTGATAAGTATGCTTATCCTTTTGGGGCTTATTGCGATATCGACTGTTTTTCCGATACTACTATATCTCGCTCTCGTCCTTATTCCTGTGCTTGTTCTCATCTCCTCGCGAAACACTCACTTCAAGCGTATAGACGACAACAACAGCGGAGTTATTAAATACGAAGAAAAGTTGAAATTCAAGGCTCGGGTTATAAAGCAGTATTATGAGATAGACAGGTCAGATATCTTTCCCGTATTTTCTTCTCACGATGAGCAACACCCCTTTTCGAGCGTTTCTCCGATATATGTGTCGAGATTTAATAAGAAAACGGGAGAGCTTGAGGGATATTGGATTTACGAGCATTGTGACAATCTGTATTTCGCGAGTCTTGATTGCGTACATCTTTATGACAACGATGGTAGAGTTGTTGCGGATATAACGCTTAAATAACACAGTGGGAAATGATTCCTTATGTTAAGCAAAACTATATAGGTTTTCACGCATTGGTAATGAAAAAATTCATAACCAATGCGGTTTTTATTATATTTCGAAAAACACAAGCACGGTTATTAGTCATGACTAAAATTCACATTAAAAAATTTGATATTATATAATAAAATTTGATAAAAATTTGTTGCAATAATAATTAATATATGATATAATATTATATAGTTATATACATGCGACAAAATTCAAGGAAAATAAAAATTATAAGGGAGGACGATATTTAATGTCATATATCGACGATATCTCGGCTATCTGGGAAATGGTCAAGCAATCCTTCAGGGATGACGAAAATCTGCCACAGTCGGTCATAGCCCTCTGGTTCGGAGACCTCAAGATAATCTCATTTGAGAGCAACGTGATAACCTTTTCCACAGATTCGGAGTTCAAGCATAAAACAATATCGGAAAACTACCTCCCGAAAATAAGTCAAAAATTCTCAAAGCTCTTTGGATTTGACGTAACGGCAAATATCGTGTTCGACGGAATTCCTACGGACAAGGAAAAAATAAAGCAGCAATTTATGGGAAGTATCCAAAAGGAAAATATTCAAAGTGACGCCGAAAAGGAAAAAAAAGTGATAGACTCGCAAAACTACAACTTTGAATATACCTTTGACAGCTTCATAGTTGGAAACTCAAATAAATTCGCCCACGCAGCCTGCGTTGCCGTTGCCGAAAGACCCGCTATGGATTATAACCCTCTGTTTATATACGGACCCAGCGGTCTCGGCAAGACACACCTTATGAGCGCGGTGGTAAACGAGATAAAGCGAAAGAAAAAGGACCTCAGAGTAGTCTACATAAAGGGAGATGAGTTCACAAACCAGCTTATTGAAAGTCTTTCGAAGCAGGAAATGAACAAATTCCGCGAAAGATACAGAAACTGCGATATCCTGCTCATAGACGATATTCAGTTTATTGCGGGAAAAAACTCAACTCAGGAGGAATTCTTCCACACCTTCAACGCACTCTACGAGGAGCACAAGCAGATAATCCTTTCGTCAGACCGTCCGCCTAAGGATATACAGACGCTTGAGGAAAGACTTAAAACAAGATTCGAGTGGGGACTTATCGCCGACATTCAGCCGCCTGACCTTGAGCTGAGAGTGGCGATAATCAAAAAGAAAGCGGAGCAAATATCTGTCGAGCTCTCCGACGACGTTCTGAGCTTCCTCGCTGAAAATCTTCGCTCAAATATAAGGCAGATAGAGGGCGCGGTAAAGAAGCTGAGCGCACTCAGCTTCCTGAAGGGAGAGAAGATAACTATGGAGACCGCCAAGGGCTGTCTCTCCGAGCTTCTCGGCGGCGCTGAGCCTATAAACGTAACTGTCGACAAGATATTCACAGCAGTGTTCAAAAAATACGGCATCAAAAAGGAAGATATCGTAGGACAAAAACGAAATAAGGATATCGCGTACGCAAGGCACATCTCAATATATCTGATACGAACTATCACCGAGATGTCCCTGCCTAACATAGGCAAGATATTCAACCGAGACCACTCAACAGTACTCACAAGCTACGAGAAGATAGAGAAAAAGGTATTCTCAGACCCTGTTTTCAATATCGAGATAATGGAGCTTTCAAGAGAGATAACGGGACAGTAACAACTTTCCAACAAACCTTCAACAGCTTTTACACGACGTTTATCTTGCTGTAGAAAAGCTGTTTGAAATCATGTCACAATAATAAATAGCTCTTTACATCAAATGGCTTCGTTGCCTATGAAAATTTTATAACAGGCTGTTGAAAATCCAATAAATATCGGATTGGATTTTTAAGTTAAATACTTTTTAACAGAAAATATCTCAAATGAGCCTGTTAATAATTTTCACGTTAAAACAATTTTTCAAAGAATTTGGATAAATCAACTCATTTTTCAAAAGCAAATTCCTTTTTCCACATTTTCTAAAATTTTTTATAGAAGCTTTCACGGTAGGTTTCGTGAAAAACTTGCTGTCCGTATCTTAGTATTTATAGAACTTATACGACTTTTTAACAATTTCCACACCCCCTACTGCTTCTTCTACTATAATTTTTATTATTTATTTCTTTTTTTCGCGAGAGCGCGAATCAAAAATTTTTTACGGAGGATCAAAAATGAAAATTATATTCAACAAATCTGTAGTAACGTCGGCAGTCGCTCCCCTTATGTGCGCTGTTTCGGGTAAATCGGTTCTTTCTACCATAGAGGGTATACTTATCGAGGCTAAGGTTCCTGACACCTGTATTCTTACCACATACGATCTTGAAAAAGGTGTCAGAACGACTATCGAGGCTAAGGTCATCGAGGAAGGAAAGTTTATTATAAACGCTCAGAAGTTCAATCAGACGATAAGGGTTATGGGCGGAGACGAGATAACTCTTACGGTTGACGATAGGATGTCGGCGTGTATCAGCTGCGGAAAGTCCTCTCATAAGATGAGCGCGCTTCCTGGTGACGACTTCCCTGCTCTGCCAGAGCTCACGAGTGACAGAAGCTTCGTTATAAATCAGGCAGTCCTCAAAAAGATGATAGGGCAGGTTTCATTCGCTATGGCGGTAAACGATCAGAGAGCAGTACTTAACGGCTGTTTCTTCAAAATAGACGACGATTCTCTTATGACCGTTTCCTGCGACGGATTTAAGAGCGCAAAGTGCAAGAGAGCCGCGGAGCTTGAAAACAGAAACACTAACGGAAACGAGCATCTGGATTATTCCTTCATAGTTCCCGTAAAGACTGTGAACGAGCTTAATAAGCTTATTTGTGACGATGAGGAAGCGCTTACACAAATATACGTTACGAGAAAGCATATAGTATTCCTTATCGGTGAGCTTACCTTCTTCTCACGGCTTATTGACGGTAACTATATAGATTACGACAGGATAATGATAAAGAACCACAAGCTGAATATCGGCGTGGATAAGCAGACGCTTGTGTCGGCGCTTGAGCGCGCGGCTCTCGTTACCGAGGAGAGAATAGCGGGTAGCGTTAGGTCACACGTAAAACTTGAGATAGGAGAAGGACTGCTTAAGATTTCGGCTACATCGGCATCGGGAAGCACCTATGACGAGATAACCGTCGAGCACGAGGGGCCCGATCTCGTTATCGCGTTCAACAACAGATTTCTTATAGACAGCGTTAGAGCTTGTGACTCGGATAAGATAAGAATATCGATGTCCTCTCCCCTTACAAGCATAAATATTGAGCCATACGAGGCGGAGGAAGGTAGAGACGAGGTATTTATGATCCTTCCCGTAAGAATGAAGGATTAAGACACTTTTCTTCAAAAATATGTACTGTAAAAAAATAAACGTCCGTGATTTCCGCAACATCGAACAGGCTAACGTAGAATTTGACAGCGGTGTTAATATCCTCGTGGGTAAGAACGCGCAGGGAAAGACTAATCTTCTTGAGGCGATATTTTACGTTTCTCTGGGAAAAAGCTTCAGGGCGGCTCACTCGTCTGAGATAATAAGATTTGGAGCTGAGTGCGCCGATATAGACCTTGATTTTTACGACGGTGTGAGAGATCAGAACATAAAGATGCGTATCTTTAGGGATAAGCAGAGGAAGGTTGAAAAAAACCATATAAAGATAGATAAGATGTCCGAGATAGTGGGGAGCTTCAGGGCGGTGCTTTTCTGTCCCGAGCATCTTTCTCTGATAAAGGACGGGCCTTCGATGAGAAGAAATTATCTCGATATAGCTATCAGTCGTCTCTATCCCCTTTATATCAAGACACTTCAGAGATACAATTATATACTTAAACAGAGAAACGCTCTTATCAAAAACGCCTATAACGATAGAGAGGCTTTTGATTCGACGGTAGAGTTCTGGTCGTCTCAGTTAGCTCACGAGGCGGCGGTGATATCAAAATACAGAGCCGAATTTGTGAGCAGAGTTGACAGGTGCGTTGCCGATTGCTTCACCGAGATGACACTCTCAAGGGAGCAGACAGGTATATCTTATCTCTCGTCATCTCACGCGCAGGGCGAGGAGTGCCTTGATACAGCGAAGGTAGAGGAAAGATATATCAATCTTCTGTCATCATCATATGACCGTGAGATATCGGCGGGAGCTACCCTCTGGGGAGTTCATAAGGACGATATAGAAATAACTCTCAACGGCAAGGCGGCAAGGTTATACGCGTCTCAGGGGCAACAGCGTTCTCTCGCTCTGGCGCTTAAAATTGCCGAGGGAGATATCTGCTGTGAGGAGTTCGGGGATTATCCCGTGCTGCTGCTTGACGACGTGCTCTCCGAGCTCGACGCGTCAAGGCGGGAATATCTTATAAACAAGATAGTTTCCAAGCAGGTCATTATGACGAGCTGTGAGCCCCTCATAGAAGGCGGGGCTAAAAGGATAAACGTACAAAACGGAAGATATTTTTAATCAACTTATAAGGAAAAGATATGTTTCTTCACGTAGGAAATAATAAAAACATAAGAGAAAAAGACATAATCGGAATATTCGATATGGATAACGCCACGGTTTCTATGATAACCAGAAAATTTCTGAGCGAAAGTCAGAAACAGGGTATCGTGGAAAGCACGAATTATGAGATACCGAAGTCATTTGTTCTTTATAGGGAGAGGGGCTGTGTGAATATATGCTTTTCACAGCTTTCAAGCTCGGCTCTCTGTGGCAGACTTTCGTCATTCGGCGGCAAAAACAATAATCAATAAAGGAATGGTCAAGGAAATGGAAAATTTCGAGCGCGAATCTTACGATGAAAATCAAATACAAGTTCTGGAAGGACTGGAAGCGGTAAGAAAACGTCCCGGAATGTATATCGGAACTACCTCTATAAGAGGTCTGCATCATCTCGTTTACGAGATAGTGGACAACTCTATCGATGAGGCTCTCGCGGGATATTGCTCTAAGATAAAGGTGACGATAAATCCCGACAACAGCGTTACAGTCGAGGATAACGGACGCGGAATCCCCTCGGGAATTCACCCGAAACAGGGTATCCCTACACCTGAGGTGGTATATACGATACTTCACGCGGGCGGAAAATTTGGCGGCGGCGGATATAAGATAGCGGGCGGTCTGCACGGAGTTGGAGCGTCGGTGGTTAACGCGCTCTCCGAATGGGTTGAGCTTGATGATATCTACGAGGGCGAGAGATTTACCGAGAGATTTGAGAGAGGTCGCGTGGCAAGACCTTTTGCAGCGGCAGAGCCTGACCCCGAGAGAGAAAGTGGGGTTAAAGTCACCTTTAAGCCAGACTCCACTATCTTTGAGGAAACGGTGTTTGATTACGAAACTCTCGCTAACCGTATGAGAGAGCAGGCATTCCTGAACGCGGGAATAAGGATAATTCTTACCGACAACAGAGGTGAGGAGCCCATTGAGAACGAGTTTCACTTTGAGGGCGGTATAAAGAGCTTCGTAACTTATCTGAACGAAAATAAGCACTGTGAGGTAATTCACAGCGACGTTATATATATGAAGGGCGAAAAGGGCTCGAGCATTTGTGAGATAGCCCTTCAGTACAACGATTCCTATAACGAGCTTTTTATGACCTTCGCTAACAATATGAATACTATAGAGGGCGGTACTCACGAGACGGGCTTTAAGTCCGGACTTACCAAGGTACTTAACGACTACGCGAGAAAAGCGGGAATACTCAAGGACAGCGACAAGAATCTCTCGGGAGAGGATGTCCGTGAGGGTATTTGCGCTATCGTCAGCGTAAAGCTTGAGGACGCTCAGTTTGAGAGTCAGACGAAAGCGAAGCTGGGTAACTCAGAAATAAGAACGCTTGTGGACGGAACGGTTACCACAAAGCTTGCCGAATACCTTGAGGAAAATCCCTCGACTGCGAGAGCTATTCTCGACAAGGCGCTCGCCGCGTCGAGAGCGAGAGAGGCGGCAAGGAAGGCAAGAGAGCTGACAAGACGTAAGGGAATTTTGGGCAGTTCTTCCCTTCCCGATAAGCTTGCTGACTGCAATGAGAGAAATATGGAGCTCACCGAGGTATATCTCGTTGAGGGAGACTCGGCGGGAGGCTCGGCGAAGATGGGTAGAAATTCCCGCTTCCAAGCAATTCTTCCCCTTCGCGGAAAGGTGCTTAACGTTGAGAAGAACAGACTTGACAAAGTATATTCCAACCCCTCGCTTATCCCGATAATCCAGGCGCTTGGCTGCGGTATCGGAGAGGATTTCGATATCACCAAGCTGCGTTACGGAAAGATAATCATTATGGCGGATGCGGACGTTGACGGTTCGCATATAAGAATACTTCTTCTGACCTTCTTCTTCCGTCATATGAGACAGCTTATAGACGACGGACACGTATATCTGGCTCAGCCACCGCTTTACCGTGTGTATAAGAGAAGCGGAAAGGGACCCGAGCTTTACGCCTTCTCGGATGCTGAGAGAGACGAAAAGATACGTGAGCTTGGCGGAAACGCCGAGGCGGACAGATATAAAGGTCTTGGAGAGATGGACGCAAAGCAGCTTTGGGAGACTACTATGGATCCCGAAAAGCGTACGCTTCTCAAGGTAACTGTTGAGGACGCTATGGCGTGTGACGCTATGTTCTCGCTCCTTATGGGCGACAGCGTTGAGCCAAGACGCGAGTTTATCGAGCAGAACGCAAAATTTGCTGAGAATCTTGATATTTAATCTTGAAATCCTGTGGATTACTCAAAAATATCCAAGTAATGCTTGGCTTTGACTTTTCCACAGCATGTTGAAAAGCTTGTTGGAAACTTGAAAAGCGGAAAGGACATAAAATTGGAAAACGAAAATATAGAATTCAGAGATCAAAAAATAGTTGACGTTGAAATGGAAAAGGAAGTCAAAAAATCCTTTATTGAATACTCAATGTCGGTTATAGCTGCCCGCGCGCTCCCTGACGCGAGAGACGGTATGAAGCCCGGTCAGAGAAGAATAATGTACGCTATGTACGAGGACAACCTCACCTACGATAAGCCGTTCAGAAAATCGGCTACTACCGTAGGTAACGTGCTTGGACGCTACCACCCTCACGGAGACAGCGCCGTTTACGGAACTATGGTACGTATGGCGCAGGATTTCTCATACAGATATCCTCTTATCGAAGGACACGGAAACTTCGGCTCTGTTGACGGAGACGGCGCGGCTGCTTACCGTTACACCGAGGCGAGACTTGCAAAGATATCCGATCAGCTTATGGCTGACCTTGAAAAAGAGGTAGTCGATTTCGCTCCCAACTTCGATAACAGAAGAAAAGAGCCTAAGGTGTTACCGTCAAGATTTCCTAATCTTCTGGTCAACGGAGCTGTGGGTATCGCCGTCGGTATGGCTACCAATATACCCCCGCATAACCTCGGTGAGGTCATTGACGCTACTATCTACAGAATAGAAAATCCCGAGTGTACAGTTCCCGAGCTTATGCAGTATGTCAAGGGCCCAGATTTTCCGACTTATGCTACGATATACGGAACAAGCGGTATCCTTCAGGCGTATACGACGGGCAGAGGCAGGATAACCGTCCGCGCAAAGGCTACGGTTGAGGAGGATAATCACAGGATAATCGTTTCCGAGATACCCTACGGCGTAAACAAGAGTATGCTTTGCAAGGCTATCGCAGACCTCGTCAACGATAAGAGGATAGAGGGAATTACCGATATGCGCGACGAGTCGGGCAGAGACGGTATGAGGATAGTTATTGAGTACAGGCGCGACGCTAACGGTCAGATAATCCTCAATCAGCTTTATAAGTATTCTCAGATGCAGGATACCTGCGCCGTAAATATGCTGGCGCTTGTCAACAACGAGCCGAAGATACTCTCGCTCCCCCAGATACTTGACCATTATATCGATCACCAGAAGTCGGTAATATACAGGAGAGTTAAGTTCGACCTTGACAAGGCAAAGGCGAAGGCGCATATCTTTGAGGGATATCACATAGCTATCGATAATATCGACAGAATTATCGAGATAATGAAAACATCTAAGTCTATCCCCGAGGCTAAGGAAAGACTTATGGCTGAGTTCTTCACGGTTTCCTTTAAGGACGGCTTTGAATCCGATTTGGGAAATGTCCGTCAGCTGACTGACGCGCAGGCTCAGGCTATCGTTGAGATGACTCTCGGCAAGCTGACAGGTCTTGAAAGAGAAAAGATAGAGGAGGAGCTTGCGAGACTTCATAATGTTATCTTAGAGCTTGAGGGAATACTCGCTGACCCCGCAAAGATAGAGGAGATCATTAAAAATGAGATGCTCGAGATAAAGAACAAGTTCTCCGACGAGAGAAGAACCGATATCGTTGAATCCACAGACGATATCGACCTCGAGGACCTTATTGAGAGACACAAGTGCGTGGTCACTATGACACACGCGGGATATATCAAGCGTCTGCCAGCGGACACCTATTCCGCTCAGAGGCGCGGCGGTAAGGGCATTATCGGTATGTCCACCAAGGAGGAGGACTTTATCGAGAAGGTGATAGCGGTCGAGAGCCACTCCTACCTTATGATGTTCACCAACAAGGGTAAGGTACATATGCGTAAGGCGTACCAGATACCCGAGTCGTCAAGAACCGCCAAGGGAACGAATATAGTGAATATTATAGAGATGCTTCCCGAGGAGAAGATAACCGCGCTCATCAGCGTTGACGAATTTAACGATAACGAATTCCTCACGATGGTAACTAAGAAGGGTATTATTAAGCGTACTCTGCTTAAGGAATACGAGTACCAGCGCAAGGGTGGTAAGATAGCGCTCACTCTCGACGAGGACGACGAGCTCGTATTCGTTATGCGTACTATGGGCGAGTGCGACATCGTTCTGGCGACCGCAAACGGCCTTGCCGTGCGTTACACCGAGGCGAACGTTCGCTGTATGGGCAGAACTGCCCGCGGTGTCCGCGGTATCTCCTTGCGCGGTGACGATTACGTGACGGGCGTTACAGTTGTTGACGATAGCAAGAAGCTTATCACCATAACAAGAAACGGTTACGGTAAAAAGACAGATTTTGACGACTTCAGAATTATGAAGAACCGCGGCGGACACGGAGTTGTCTGCCATAAGCTCAGTGATAAAACAGGCAAGCTCTGCGGTATCGCTGCAGTTGACGACGAGGACGATATTATGATGATAACCGATTCGGGTACTATTATCAGAACCCCCGCTAAGGATATCCCCATCTACTCCAGAACCGCAGGAGGAGTTATCGTTATGCGCCTCGCCGAGGGTCAAGCCCTCGTTAACTTCACTAAGGTCCACAAGGATGACGATGAGGAAATAGAAGAAGTAGAAGAATGATTGGTTATGTGGGGGGAATGAAGGACTTCTTGAAAGAAGTCCTTCCCTCCCCCACACCCCCACCCTTTTCAAGAACTTTCAAACGTAGAAGATAAATTTAGGTTAAGTTATGCTTTCTATTTATAATTTTCCAGAAAGTTTTTTGGAATTCTTAAAACCTTTTTTCTAAAAAAGGTTTTAAGCGGAGTATGAGGCAACGCCTCATATAAAAAGGAGAAACTATGAAAAAGATATTTGCGTTGGCGTTGTGTGTTGTGATGGTGCTGTGTGTGTTTACGTCCTGCTCGAAGCCGCCTGAGTTCAGCGAGATAGAGGGCAGGCTGAGAGAGCTTATAGAGGCGTCATACGGAGTAAACGACATACTTTTCGGCGAAGGGCTTGAGGTATACGAGCGAGTTTACGAGCACACAATTGAGGTCTATAGAGACAAAGACAGTAACAAGGTCTACTACTATTACGTGATAGACGACGCGGAGCTTGGTAATATATATGCTTACCGCTACAATGAGATATTGTATTTCATAGCAAGTGATACAGAGAAGGAAGGAGCCGATCACGTATACCGTGATGCTGAGGGCAAATATTATTACGAGATAAGCTATAACGGCACGGATATGGACAAGGAAGTCGCTTCCTACGAGGATAAGGAAAAAGACACCACGTATTATTTCTACAAGATAAATGATGAGACTTACGGGACAGTCTATGAGTACAGACTGCAGACGATAAAATATTTGAAACGCACGGACACGGCGATATCGGGTAGCGAGCCGATATTTACCGACACCGAAAAGGGAGATTTCTATTATCCAATAGAATATGAGGAGCCGACCTATGAGTTTTATTACACCAAGGACGAGCCCGAAGGATACAGCTACGTGCGTCTCGATTCAAAATACATCTCGATAGAGCAGATAAAGGAATACGCCGAGACGGTATACTCAGCACAGTATCTTGAGGGTATATACGAAATGCTGTTCACGGGAGCTGTAGTATCCGACCACGAAGGCGGAGTGCGCGGAGCGAGGTATTACAACTATGTGGACGCAAACGGACAGAGCTGGCTTATGGAATCCGACGAATACGAGTCCTTTATCAAGCATAAGAGGATATTCGACCTCTCGACGGCAAAGGTGGTAAAGCCCGGTAACTCAAAGTTTGCCAACGTGCAGATAGAGACCTATGCCGAGAACGATCCCTCTGCGAGAACGCTTGTCACGCTCTCCCTTATAAAGCAGGACGACGGTAATTGGTATCTCGACAGCGCCACGTATTGATACAAATAACGCAAAAAGACTTGACAAAAGCCGATTTGTGGTATATCATTTCTCCATAGTTATATGGATACATATTTTTTGAAAGGATTTTGACAGAATGAAGAGTATTTCCGAAATTTTCGGCAGTATGGTATTTAATGACGACGTGATGCGCGAGAGACTTCCAAAGGAAGTTTATAAATCGCTCACCAAGACCATAGCTACGGGACGAACCATAGATGCGTCTGTTGCCGACGTTGTTGCCAACGCGATGAAGGATTGGGCTATTGAGAAGGGGGCTACGCATTATACCCACTGGTTCCAGCCCTTGACGGGTGTCACCGCCGAGAAGCACGATTCCTTTATATCCCCCGTTGGCAACTGCAAGGTGGTTATGGAATTTTCGGGCAAAGAGCTTATAAAGGGCGAGTCTGACGCGTCCTCCTTCCCCTCGGGCGGACTGAGAGCCACCTTTGAGGCGAGAGGATATACCGCGTGGGACCCCGCTTCCTACGCCTTCGTGAAGGACGGTACTCTTTACATACCCACCGCCTTCTGTTCATATACGGGCGAGGCGCTTGATACGAAAACTCCCCTTCTCCGTTCTATGGACGCTATAAGCACCGAGGGGCTGAGAATCCTTCGCCTGTTCGGCGACACGACCACAAAGCGCCTTACCACCACGGTAGGAGCTGAGCAGGAGTATTTTATCATAGATAAGGAGATGTATAATCAGAGAAAAGACCTTATCTATGCGGGCAGAACTCTTTTCGGCGCTCCCGCGCCTAAGGGACAGGAGCTTGAGGACCATTATTTCGGTCCGCTGAAATCAAGGATAAGCGCTTTTATGAGCGACCTTGACGTGGCTCTCTGGACGCTCGGAATAAATTCAAAGACAAAGCACAACGAGGCTGCTCCCGCTCAGCACGAGCTGGCGCCTATATACGCTACGACGAATATGGCGGTAGACCAGAACCTGCTGATTATGGAGTATATGAAAAAGACCGCTGAGAAGCACGGTCTGGTTTGTCTGCTTCACGAGAAGCCCTATGCGGGAGTGAACGGTTCGGGCAAGCACAATAACTGGTCTATATCCACCGACGGCGGTAAGAATCTCCTTGATCCCGGTAAGACACCCTCGGAAAACGTGAAATTCCTGCTTATCCTCGCGGCAATACTCAAAGCGGTTGACGATTATCAGGACCTTATGAGACTTTCTGTATCCTTTGCGGGTAACGACCATAGGCTTGGCGCTAACGAAGCGCCCCCCGCTATCGTTTCGGTATTCCTTGGCGAGGAGCTTGACAGTATTATAGACGCTATCGTAAGCGGAGACAGCTATAAGGGCAAGAAGGCGGGTATTATGGATCTCGGTATCCCCTCTGTTCCTACCTTCAGGAAGGATACAACCGACCGCAACAGAACCTCTCCCTTCGCCTTTACGGGTAACAAGTTTGAGTTCCGTATGCTCGGCTCGTCGCAGAATATCGCTTTGCCGAATATCGTTTTGAATACGGCAGTTGCCGAGAGCTTCCGCGAGTTTGCCGACGTTCTTGAGAAGGCTGACGATTTCGATACGGCTGTAGCGAAGCTTCTTAAGGAGACCTTCACAAAGCACCGCAGGATAATTTTTGACGGAAACGGATACTCCAAGGAATGGGAGAAAGAGGCAAAGAAGAGAGGGCTTCTGAATCTCAAGACCTCGGTAGATGCCTTCAAATGCTTCGACCTTCCAAAAAATGTGGCGCTCTTTACCGCGCACGGAGTTATGAGCGAGGTCGAGGTGTGCTCACGCAAGGATATCCTCTTTGAAAATTACTCGAAGATAATCAATATCGAGGCGCTGACGATGATAGAAATGGCGAGCAGGGATATAATCCCCGCGGTCAGCGCGTATATCGGAGAGCTGGCGAATTCCGCGGCGACGAAGATAGCGGTAGTTCCCGAGGCGAACTGTGATGTTGAGAAAGAGCTGATAATCAAGCTCTCCTCTCTCAACGCTAAGGCGTACGCAAAGGTTGGCGAGCTGAAGGCGGCAGAGAAAAAGGCTGCTGCTATTGAGGGCGCGGAGAAGATGTCCGAGGCGTACAAGACACACGTTCTTCCTCTTATGGCCGAGCTTCGCGAGGTGGTTGACGAGATGGAAACGCTCACTTCCAGTGACTATTGGCCTCTGCCTACCTACGGAGATATGATGTTTAGTATCTGATTTCTCGTTGGTACAAGAAATAGGCGAAAGAAAAGAACAAAAATGGGGAAGGGCAACGTAAGTTGCCCTTCCCCATTTGAATACCTCTGTCCTATGGCAAAATCTGTAAGATAGGGGTATTTGACTTATCATTTTTTGTTTAATCGTTTATTTTTCTTGATTTTTCCTTCTATGTGGATATTTCGAAAATCGCTTTATTTCCTTCTCACCCTCGTATTCTTAAACAGTAGCTTTATGCTTTTCATAATAATACTTCTATTTTCCTCGTTGAGATTATTCCAAGCCTTTAGCAGCTTGAACTTATCGGTACTGATATCGGTGAGCGTGGTGGCGTTTGTGGCGGAGAGCGTTTCATAGACAGCATCAAAAAACTCGGCTCTTTGCGTCATATCCATTTCGTTCAGCCAGCCCTTAAGAGTTCGGTCTATTTTTCTGCTCTCCTCGCTTATAGAATCAAGGTATATAAATCTGCTTCCCAACAGCTCCCACGAGAAGGAATCGTGTTGAAGAAGTCCCGTTTGCGTACTCTTGACCACCTCGTAGGTCTCCTCGTGCTCGAGAAGAAGCCCCACTACCGAGGATTCGGGAATTAGCGTGCGTATCTTCCCTTTCATATTCTGATAGTCAATGCTGCCTATAAAATCAAGGCTGAATCCCGGGCCGTCATTGTTATATGTGGTAATAATCCTCTCCTTGAGGGCAGGAGACGCTTTTACCGTGGCAAAAACCGCCAGATTTCCGCCTTTGCTGTGTCCGCCAGAGAAGATACCGCCCTTGTGCGCCAAAGCCGCTTCCTCCAAATATTTGACGGCCTCAAGCTGGGCGGGGACTGCCTCCATAAAGCTCATGTTGAAATTTTCCTTCCAGCCTACGAGCGTGTCGTCGGTTCCTCTGTACGCCACGAATATATTTCCGTCCCCAAGAATGAAGGTTATCGCCGAGAATTGTGTCTGAGTTTCGGCGTTTACGTTGTTGACGTAGCCCACAAGACGTATATTGGCGAACCTTTTTGTTTTAGCTGCCTTTGCGAGCAGAGAGACTACCGTCGGGGGTAATATCGCCCCGATATATGCCTGTTCTCCCTTGTGAGCTCTCAGATACTGTCTTGCCGCGGAGAGAAACTGCACTGATTTTCCGTTCTGCGCTGAGCCAACTATGCCGTCAAAATCTATATAGCATATCATAGACAGAATGAGACTGTCTATCTCGTTAAGTCCCACCTCGGAGAAGGTGATATCTCCTCTCCAATCCAGATAATCAAAAACCGTTGACATAGAAATTTCCTTCTTTGCGCGTTATATTTGCTTATGTACGCTCTTATATTCGTCGTAAAACCTATAATAGGGGCAGTTTCGGGTCCTCCCCGAGAGAAAACGCACCATTTCGTCCTCGTCAAGATTCATAGTGCATACGTCGGCTTCAGCGTCCTCGTCATAGTCGAAGAAAACACAGCTCTCGCAGTTTCCCTCAATTTTTTTCTCCATAATATTACTCCCCTTCCCCATTATATATTTTTCAGTCTGTCAAGGCAGTTTTGCAGGATTATCTGCGCCGAGAGCGTGTCTATAACCTTCTTTCGCTTACTGCCCCGCGTGTTTGTCTCGTTCAGGTATCTTGCCGCCGTCATAGTGGTCATTCGCTCGTCGAACATAGCCACGGGAAGCCCTGTAATATGCTCCAGGAGGGCGGCGAATTTCTTGCATCTATCGGCTCTCGCTCCCTCACTGCCGTCCATGTTTTTTGGCAGTCCCACAACTATCGCGGCTACCCCCTGCTCCTTTGCTATTTCGGCTACCGCCTCAGCGGTCTTTTCAAGTCCGCCGGGGCTTATATATCCTATCCCCGAGGCAAGAAAGCGGGAGGGGTCTGACACCGCAAGTCCTGTCCTCACGTCCCCGAAATCCACAGAGAGTATTTTACCTTTCGTTTGCTTTATACGTTCCATAATCAATATATTTCCTTTACGAAGCCATGATATTTGAGCCACGAGAGTATGTCGTAGAAAACGTCATAGCGGTTTATTTCGTTTAGCATTTCGTGATGTCCGTCAGGGTATAGGCGCAAAGTTACGTCCTTAAGCTCCGCGTCCCTCAGCCTACGGTATATCTTCATAACGCCCTTTCCGTAGTTGCCCACGGGGTCCATATCCCCCGATATCATAAGTATTGGCGTATCCTTTTTTAGCTTCTTTGCCCAGGACCGCTTTGATACTCTGCCGAGGACGTCAAAGAGGTCGTAGTATGCCGCAGCTGTGAAGGCGAAGGTGCAGAATTTATCATTCGCATACGCGCGGCGTATATCTTCGTCGCGGGATAGCCAGAAATATTCGGGCGCATCCGCTGGATATCTTTTTGCGTATCCGCCAAAAGCCAGATTATTTATAAATTTACTCCGATTTTTCTCCCCGCAGAAGCACATATTCAGTCTCGCGGCAAGCTTACCTGCCCATGTGGGGTTCTCGGGACCTGCCGTTCCGCTGATGATAGCGGCATCGGTGGAATCCTTATATCGCGCGAGGTATTCACGGGCGAGGAACGAGCCCATGCTGTGCCCGAGAAGAATATGGGGCAGGTCTGGATATTCCCCTCTTATAAGCTCAGTCAGCTTATGAAGGTCGGCTACCATAAGGTCTGCGCCGCCGCTTTTCGCCGTATATCCGAGCGTGTCGTCGTCGGGGGCGGTATTTCCGTGCCCCAGATGGTCGTTTCCGCAGACTATCACGCCGCACTCGCAGAGAAAATCGGCGAATTGCTCATATCTCATTATGTGCTCGCACATTCCGTGGCTTATCTGGAGAATCGCGGAGGGTGTTTTGTATGGTATGAATATATAATAGGATATTTTATTTACGCCGTCTGAAGAAGCAAAGCTCCCCGTCTTCAAAGTATATGCTTTACCGTACATATTTTGTCACTCCTCTCCTATATTATTCAGCCGCCTTGCCATAGACAGCAGAGTGTTTGCAGTATTGTTCTCGGGGTTCTCCAACACACGCTCAAGCAGGTATGAGAGAGTCTGTCCTACCGCCTTGCCTTTTATGCCGATTTTTATAAGATGTGAACCCTTGATTGCTAGGTCAGAACTCGTTGTGCAGACCTTTTGCAAGAGATTTTTAGTGACGAATTTTTCAAATCCGTCATCAAGATTTCCAAGCGCTTTAGCCGAAATAAGCACGTCCTCGCAAAGCTCTCCGCACCCGCCGATAAACCGTCTGGCGGCAATCTCGTCTCCGCAAAGCGGCTTTGCCGCTTTGCTCGCGATAGTGAGAGTGTTTGACGTGAGCTTTCCCGAAAGGCGCAGAGAAGAAAGTATTTCGCGCGCCTTCTCCTCGGAGCAGTCGCTCATAAGTATGCCAAGCCTTATCCGTTCCGAGGACGGTGTCTTACTCAGCGTGTTAAGCGCACGGATAGAGGGGGTATATTCCCCAAAAACATATCTCAGAGCGCCGTGTTCTACCATTAATTCCAATACGGGCGTAGGCTCTGGTGCGCAGATGAGCTTCAAAAATTCAGCGGATATCCTCTCTCGCGCGATGTTTTCAAGCCCGCGGCTAAGCTCACGGGCGGCGAGAAGTGTATTCTTCTCTATGTCAAACCCGAGCTGGGCAGAGAAACGGAAGGCTCTCATAATTCTCAGCGCGTCCTCGCAGAACCTTTTGTGAGGCTCTCCAACTGCGCGGATAATTCTGTTTTCTATATCTTGCTTACCGCCGAAGGGATCTATAAGTCCTCTTTTTTCATTGTACGCCATAGCGTTGACAGTGAAATCACGGCGCGAGAGGTCGGCGGTGATACTGTCTGTAAAGCGGACGAAATCGGGGTGGCGGGAATCGGTGTACTCGCCGTCGATACGGAAGGTCGTTACCTCTATCGGCTTCCCCTCGCTGATGACGGTGACAGTTCCGTGCTTCAGTCCCGTCGGTATCGTTCTGAAATCGGCAAATGTTTCAAGCGTCTCGGTGGGGAGAGCTGACGTGGTAATGTCGAAATCATAAGGCTTACGTCCTATCACTGTATCTCTCACGCTTCCGCCGACGATATATGCCTCAAATCCGCGGCTCTCGAGGCGGTCTATTACCTTTGCCACATATTCGGGATACTGCATAAGCTCCCCTTCCTTTCATCGTATTATATATATTATACTACTTTCTTCACCCGCTGTCAATTACGATAGAGAAAGCGGTTTTGACATTATTAGGTGAGAAAAAACGGAGTTTTTGCTTGTAAACATTGTAAAAGGGCGCCGTACGGCGCCCTTTTGTTTACCTTTATATTATTTCCACATATACAGGAAAAACATCTTTCCCGTGTAACCGTTGTATTCCTTCATTCCGAGCACCTCGGTTTGCTCTCCTATTTTTTCAAGCACAAACTTTGTCAGGGGCAACTTCCAGTGTTTTCTGCGAAGGCAGAAAACGAAGGGGCTACCGTCAACGATACATTGTAACCAAAGCTGTGCGCTTCCGATACCGAACTCGGCTTTTGTGAATGAGGTGAAGGGTATCTCCTTTTTTACCTTCAGAACATCGTTCATAAATATCATAGACGTATCTGTTATCTCTGCGAAATATCCCTGCATTCCCACTTTCTGAGGGAGAATACCCCCGCCTTGACCAATAATTATCTCCAATACTTTTTCGGAATTGAGGTTGTGTTGCTCACAAAATGTTTTTAATGTAGTCATTTTATTCTCCTTTGTTTTTTGATTTGCTATATACAAGGCTTCCCTCTATCTTTTCGACCTTTATTTCGGGATATTCAAAATAATCAAAAAGTGAGAATTGCCACTCCTTTGGATAGGAATCAAGAAAACGGAATATCTTGTGCATTATTTCATCTCTTTGGGCATCTGTACCGCCGTAAAAATGTATGATAAACGCACTTGTAAAAAAGTTCTCGTTAACAGTCTTTCTGACCAAGTAGATGTTCTCAATTATGTCGCAGTCCACAGAATGTATAAATGACAAAATATCATCGAGCATACCCTCAGGCAAATTTTCCTTTGTTAAACTATCATCTTTGCTCAAGAAAGATATCTGACTGTATTCATCCTTGTCCTTTTGTGCAAGACGCGCCGCTCTTTCGCGGTACTCCAGAAGCTCTTTTTCTCTGCCCGTATAGCAGCAGAAGATACCCACGGTCGTAAGACCTTCGTCAAGATAGTTAAGATTCTTTTCTATGGCGTGATAGATATGCTCCATTCCGCCCTCGTCATATCTATAGAGCATCATACAGCCCTTAATAAAGTGGGCGTGCATAGACGAATTTTCATCAAGCTCGGTTATTGCTCTGTCACAAAGTGCTTCGGATTCGGAATAGCGTCCGAGTACTCTAAGGTCGGTGATGATATCGGCGTAGCTCTCGGCGGATATCGGCATTCCGGCTTCTTTCCAAGCCTCTATTCTTGCAAGCGGCTCAACATATCCTTCCGCTCTGTCCTTTGCATAGGTGGGCTTTCTATCCTCGAAAACGCGAGATTCTACAAGCTCTAGCGCCTTTTTCAGCTCCTCACAATATTCCTCGGAGCTTTCAATCTCCTTAGTTTCTGCTTTTTCAACGCCAAGAGTTTCCATACGCATTTTAAGTGTGGGATGCGTGGCGTTGTTCGCGAGTATCTCGCATCTTACAAGGCTGTTCCAAAACTCTTCGCGCTCGCAAACAGCTGCCTTAAATTCGGTTATCTTATTAGTAACGTAATTGGCGGAAAGCTCCTCGGGAGCGTAAAGCGGTTCCTCGTCCTTGACTCCGCTTTCCCAAAAATGCATATTGTAATGACGAAGCTTAAGGAGAGCCGATACAGCTACTGTCACGTCACTATGCTCAGCCATTGCACGGTCAGCCTCACTCTCGTCCTTGACGGATTTTGCATATTGATATACCATATAATTAAATATGTATCTGACATCAAGCGCAAAGAATAGCTTGGGAACAAATGAAAGGACAGGTGTATGGTTCTCATCCTGATTGCACAGCCACTTATGATAATCCGCCTCACGCATTGCCGCACGGTGTTTGTTTGAAACGTGCGAGAACTCGTGCAGGAAGATGCTGAAAAGCTCTTCTTCAGATAAAATATGTAAAAGAACTATTCCAAGCGCAAGTATGTATCTGTTTTTATCCTTGGCTATACTTGCGTCACACTCCAGAGATACGATAATTACAATATCTCCCTTGCAACCAAGTGTATCTGCCGCGCGGCGAGCCGTTGCGTATAGCGTTGGGTATTCCTGACGGTCGAGTTGAATGATATTTTCATCAAATTTTAAGGCTTTTTTGCGGCGTATGCGGCTATAAACGGCGTAAAATATGAGGCCTGAATACAACAGACCGAGCGGCTGAAGTGCTGGTTGATAATGGGCTAAAACTCCGCTGAGTGTTGCCGAACAAATTGCCAATATGCAGAGCGCAAGAGTGTATAGACAGGTGAGCTTGCGTATCCTTTGCAGTTTGCGAAGAAGTTTACCCGATGCCTGATCCGCCTCGCTTCTGTGGCGAAGCATATAGCCCTGCATCTCTGTTACTTTGGCTTGATTTATTTTGTTAACGTAGCTTTTTCCAAGAGCTAGGTTAAGAATAAACAAAAGGATCGGCAGTAAAGATATAGTCACCAGAGGTATCATAACTTCGGTTTGAGTTATCCAGATATGTCCAAACATTAGTCCTGCCGTGGAGGAAAAAACCGCAGAAAGGAAAGGAACTATAATTTTAAGGTATTTAAGCATTTCAATTACCTCCAAAAAATACACATAAATATTATACTGTTTTTTAGATGCAAAGTCAATAGTGTTGCTTACATTTTGGATCTTTAGAGCAATTAATTTTTAAGCGTCTTGACTTTGTCGGCGAAATTTGATAAAATATATACATCTATGTTTATCTACGAAAGGCGTATATATGTCACAAAAAACTTGTGTTGCCGTTATAGGCGCGGGACACGCGGGAATAGAGGCGGCGCTCGCTTCGGCGCGTATGGGACTTGATACCGTTCTGTTTACTATGTCCCTTGATTCAATAGCGAATATGCCCTGCAACCCTTCGATAGGGGGAACGGGAAAGGGACATCTGGTCTATGAGATAGACGCTCTCGGCGGAGAGATGGGTAGGGCAGCTGACCTCGTTACGCTGCAATCCCGAACACTCAACCTCGGCAAGGGTGCGGCTGTCCATTCCAAAAGAATACAGGCGGACAGAAAAGAATATCAGAAAATAATGAAACATACGCTGGAAAAAACTTCCAATTTAAGGCTTATACAGGCGGAGATAGTCGATATTGGTGTTGAGGACGGGCGTGTTTGCTCTGTTACCACTATGCTCGGAGAGGTCTGGGAATGCCGCGCGGCGATAATCTGCAGCGGTACTTATCTTGACGGAAGAATATTCGTCGGTGACGTGAATTACGCAAGCGGCCCCGATGGAATGCTTGCGGCAACAGGGCTTTCTGACGCTATCAGACGGCTCGGTATCACCCTTATGCGCTTCAAAACGGGTACGCCTTCACGAGTTTTACGCAGTTCTATAGACTTCACCCGCCTTGAGCGTCAGGATGGCGAGGAGAGGATAGTTCCCTACTCTGCCCTTACCGATGAGTCTTTCTTTGACGGTATGGAGCAGATTCCCTGCCACGTGGTCTATACGAACGCCGACACGCACAGGATAATTCACGACAACATCACTCGCTCGGCGATGTATTCGGGACATATCCACGGCACGGGGCCCAGATACTGTCCCTCTATCGAGGACAAGGTAGTGCGCTTTGCCGACAAGGAGAGACATCAGCTCTTTGTCGAGCCTGTGGGAGCCGATACCGAGGAGATGTATATTCAAGGCTTTTCCACCTCCCTTCCCGTAGACGTTCAACATGAAATGTTGGCTTCCCTGCCGGGCTTTGAAAACGCCCGGATAATGAGATACGCCTATGCTATAGAATACGATTGCGCCGATCCCACTCAGCTTCACCCAACGCTCGAATTCAAGAATATATCGGGACTTTACGGCGCGGGACAGTTCAACGGTACGTCGGGATACGAGGAAGCGGCGGCTCAGGGACTTGTTGCGGGAGTTAACGCGGCGCTGTCTGTTAAAGGAGAAGCTCCTATGGTGCTTGACCGTTCCGAGAGCTATATCGGAACGCTTATCGACGACCTTGTAACCAAGGGCACTAACGAGCCTTACAGAATGATGACCTCTCGCTCTGAATACAGGCTGTTGCTCAGGCAGGACAATGCCGACGCGCGCCTCACCCCTATAGGGCGCAGAATTGGTCTTATAAATGACGAGAGGTACGCTGAATATCTCAAAAAGCAGGAAGTTATTGAGCAAGAGGTAGAGCGCCTTGAGAAT
>JAZQWY010000128.1:0-11474 GCA_045632545.1 Eubacteriales bacterium
AACCGCCGCCTCCCAAGGTAAGTGCCGAGCCAAGCCCCGAAAACGCCACAGAAACGGTTTTTGAGCCGTACAAGCCCAAGATACGAAAGAGTGGCACGGGATGCGTGACGATGATAAACGACCACCTGTATGAAGGACGGTTCACGCCAAGAGTGAATGGCAAACGCATATCCAAGAATGTATACGCCAAGACACGAGAGGAATGCGAGAAAAAGCTTGCCGAGCTGATAAAAACGATGAAAGCGGAAATCGCAGCCGAAAAGAAAAAGGCGAAACAGGCATAACGCACAGAGGGCTGACAGCAAAAAACTGTCAGCCCTTATATGTTTGAACGGTTGAAATATTCATAAAAATATGATATAATAAACTCACCGATAAATAAGAATTTGTAGAGGTAACCCACTATGATTTTATATTTTTCTGCAACGGGCAATAGCAAATTCGTTGCAGAGCAAATTGCAAAAGCTACGAGCGATAATACTATTTCAATAGATTGCTGCAACGATAAAATAAGTATTCCACACGGAGAACGGTTGGGAATCGTTACACCCACTTACTTCTACGGACTTCCAAGCATTGTTGAAGATTGGTTGTTAAATGCTCAAATAAATTGTAACGCAGATACATATATCTATTGCATAGCAACTTGCGGTGGAACAAGCGGCCAAGCAAACAAGGACATCGTAAAGCATATAGCAAAGAAAAATCTTGTGGTGAACGCTTGCTTTGATATAATAATGCCCGACAATTGGACTCCGATGTGTGACGTAAGCGATAAGCGAGAAGTGGCTAAAATTATTGAAACGGAAACGGAACAGATAGAGGCGATTGTCTCGCACATACAGAATGGTGACAACGGTAATTTTGCCAAGCACACAACGCCTGTGCTAATTGCCAAATTCGCTCATCTGTTTTATGCACCGTCAAGAAAAACCTCTCATTTTAAGGTTGAGGAACAATGTATATGTTGCGGTATATGCGAAAAGAATTGTCCGCTAAACGCAATTAAAATACAAGACAGCAAACCCGTATGGGTAAACGACAAATGCGCTATGTGCCTTAAATGCTTGCATAACTGTCCCAAATTTGCAATTCAGTATGGAAAGAAAACCAAGAAACACGGACAATACAGACATCCGTAAATTCCAATTTGTCGGGGAGAATAGTACCAAAAGGGCTGGCAGAAAGCAATCTGTCAGCCCTCAAAAATTGCATCGCAGAAAACAAAGAAAAAGGCTTCGGAAAATATATTCCAAAGCCCAAAATGGTCGGAGCGACAGGACTCAAACCTGCGGCCTGATGGTCCCAAACCACCCGCGCTATCAACTGCGCCACGCCCCGATTTATTTAATTATACCACAAAAGATTTATTTTTGCAAGTGGTCAAATCTGTGGTCAAACCGCTTTTATAGAGGATTTTGCGAGAGAACAGAGCGCCGAAGAGGTCAGTTCTTTTTTGATTTTTTTGTTAAAATAAAAATAATTCCTGCAAAAATTGCCGATGGGATGATAGAAAGGAATGCCGGTTGATAAAGTACTGTCGTCATAAAGATACCAAAGGCAATGCTTACAAAAAAGCCAATTAAGCCAAGCGCTTTCTTTTTCTTAATAATTCCGACAATCAATGAAATTGCTCCGCAAAAAGCGCCAATTATTACACCGCCCAAAATGCTACCTATCAAATTGAATATGGCTTCATAATTTCCCATAGCTTCTCCTTTTTGCCCGCGGGGGCGTCCCCGCTACCTGCATGCTCCCAAACGTCGCGCGCTACCAGCTGCGCCACACCCCGATAACAAATATATACGTGTGTTTTTTACAATCAACTCGGTCATTATATCACAAAAAATTCAAGTTGTCAATATTAATTTCACTAAGATTTTTGATTTTGTGGCAATAAATTAAAACTACACAGTGCATAGAATATCTAAGTGCTCTTGACAAATTTAAGGTAATGTGATATCATTTAACTCAATAAGGTGGTATATATTATTTTGTGTGAGAGGATTTTTACATAGATGAAGGTTGGATTTGTTTCGCTTGGATGTCCCAAAAACCAGCTTGACACCGAGGTTATGCTTCACGAGGTCTTGGCGGCGGGGTATGAGATAACTCCCGAGGATACCGAGGCAGACGTTGTTATCGTCAATACCTGCGGTTTTATTGAGAGCGCAAAGCGCGAGGCGATAGAGAATATTCTTGACGTTGCTTGGCTTAAAAAGCACAAGGGCTTGAAGGCTTTGATAGTAACTGGGTGTCTCGCGGAGCGTTACAGGGAGAGTATATTTGACGAGCTTCCCGAGGTTGACGCAGTCCTTGGCGTGGGAAGTATCCATAACATTGTTGAGGCTATCGCGGCCGTTACCGCGGGCAAAAGGAAAAAATCGCAGAAATATTCCTCGTTTGAGGATAAGGAGACAGTGCGTCTCGGCGGTGACAGAGTGTTGACAACACCCGAATACACGGCATATCTCAAGATAGCCGAGGGGTGCGACAACAGGTGCGCTTATTGCGCGATACCCTCAATAAGGGGACGCTTCAGAAGCCGCCCCGAGGAGGACATAATCGCTGAGGCAAAGCAGCTCGAGGCTCTTGGTGTCAGGGAACTGACTATCGTCGCTCAAGATACCACGAGATACGGCAAAGATATTTACGGCGAGTACCGTCTCGACAAGCTCCTTCATAGGATAACCGAGGAGACGTCTATTCCGTGGATAAGACTTCTTTACTGTTATCCCGACAAGATAACCGACGGACTTGTATCTGAGATAAGAGACAACCCGAGAATTTTGAAATATATCGACCTACCGCTTCAACACATAAGCGACCATATGCTTACCGCTATGAACCGTCACGGAGACAGCTCTACGGTGAGAGATGTTGTTGCCAAGCTGAGAAGGGAGATCCCAGATATAGTTATCCGCACCACCTTTATCGTAGGCTTCCCCGGTGAGACAGAGGAGGACTTTGAGGAGCTTTGCGAGTTCGTTAAGGAGGCAAAGTTTGAACACGCGGGAGTCTTCACGTATTCCCGCGAGGAGGATACCCCCGCGTATGATTTCGACGACCAGATAGATGAACAGGTAAAGCAGGACAGAATGGATATGCTTATGCGTCTGCAGCTTGAGATAAACGAGGCGAGAAACCGAGAGATGATAGGGAAGACGGTCACCGTCCTCTGCGAGGAGTTTGACACTGTCAGTGACGTTCATTTCGGACGTAGCGAGGCGGACGCCCCGGAGATAGACGGAAAGGTGTATTTCCGTTCTGACGTAAGGATCGCCCCGGGAAGCTTTGTTAAGGTGAAGGTGCGAGACGTTCTCGACTATGACCTTATCGGAAGAATAGTAACCAAAGAACAATGAGTTAGGAAGGGTTTATAAAATGAAACTTAATTTGCCAAATAAACTGACGGTGCTCAGACTTTGTCTCGTACCCGTATTTCTCCTTATCGGAATGCTTCCCGACAGTGTGATACCGTTTTATATCTCCTGCGTCATCTGCGCCGCGCTCTTTATTGGAACCGCGCTGACAGATATGTTTGACGGAAAGATAGCGCGTGGCCGCGGACTTATAACCGATTTTGGAAAGTTCCTCGACCCCGTTGCTGACAAATTTATGGTCATCGGCGCGCTTTTCGTTATCCTGCATAAATTTGAAAATCTCAGAACGGCGATGGTTTTCGTGCTTATCATCATCGTTTTCAGAGAGCTTGCGGTCACGTCGATGAGACTTGTGGTGTCCACTGGAGAGGGAATCGTGGTCGCGGCGAACAGCCTTGGTAAGATAAAGACGGTCTCCCAGATAGTGTTTATCAGCACTGTGTTTCTTGAGCCTGTTGTTGAATACGTCGTTGAGCTTCTCGTAGGCGGCGAGGCAAATAATATTATCCACGGTATTTATCCGCTGACCTGGCTTTCAATGATATTTACGGTCGTTATGACCATCTGGTCGGGTATCAACTACATAGTTTCCTATTGGAAATATCTTGATCCTGAGAAATGATAAAAAATCCGCTGAGCGTATAACTCAGCGTATTTTTTATCATATTTTAACAAACCCAAGCTTTTTCTGAACCTTTGAGAGTGTTCTTCTGGCGTAGTAGGATGCTTCCTCAGCGCCTTTTCTCATTTGATTTTCAAGCATAGCCTTGTCGGAGAGATAGTCCTTGAATTTCTGTTGAATGGGGGCGAGTGCGTCGGCGCACACCTCTCCCACAGCCAGCTTGAAGTCGCCATACCCTTTGCCCTCAAACTCGTGCGTTATCTCGTCAGCGGTCTTTCCCGTGAAGCAGGAATATATTCCGATAAGGTTATTGATACCGTGCTTACCCTCGCCTATGCAAACGCATGTGTCGGAGTCGGTAACCGCCCGCTTGAACTTACGGATTATCGTGTCTCTGTCATCGAGGATATAGACTACCGCGTTTGCGTTCTCGTCCGACTTGGACATCTTCTTTGTGGGGTCTGCTAGCGACATTATCTTCATACCGCTTTTTGCAACGATAGGTTCGGGAATAGTGAACGTTTCGGGGTAAAGCTGATTGAATCTCTCGGCGATATCACGGCAAAGTTCAACGTGTTGCTTCTGGTCAACGCCTACGGGAACTACGTCTGTCTGATAAAGCAGGATATCAGCCGCCATAAGCGTGGGGTAAGTGAAAAGTCCCGCGTTTATGTTGTCGGAATGCTTGGAGCTCTTGTCCTTGAACTGTGTCATTCTCGAAAGCTCACCGAACATAGTGAAGCAGTTGAGTATCCAAGCAAGCTCGGCGTGCTCGTGAACGTGTGACTGAACGTAGAGAGTATTCTTCTCGGGGTCAAGTCCGCACGCCATATAGAGGGCCAAGGTTTCATATGTTCTGCGTCTGAGCTCCGCGGGAACTTGACGGACGGTTATAGCGTGTTCGTCAACAACGCAGTAGAAGCATTTGTATTTTTCCGAGTAAAGCGAGAAGTTTTTGATAGCGCCCAGATAGTTTCCTATGGTGAGATTTCCACTGGGCTGTACTCCCGAGTAGGAGATTGGTGTATCGTTAAACATAATACAGTGTCCTTTCTTAAATCAATATAGTTCTTTTACAGCCTCTCCGAGACGGTATATGCCTTCGATTATCTGCTCGTCGGAGGGAGTGGAGTAATTAAGTCTGAATGAGGGGGAGGGAAGCGTGGTGTCGCAATTGAATGTAGAGCCGGGCACGACCGCCACCTTCTTTGCGATAGCCGCCGATACAAGCGGTGAGCAATCGTCGGTGCAGCTGAGCGTTCCCCAGATGAACAGTCCGCCGTCGGGGCGGGTGAAGCTTACCTTGCCCGAGGGTATCTCTTTGTCGATATATTCAAGCATCAGTGCGCATTTTTTGCGGTAAAGCTCGCGTATTTCCGAGATATGCCCATCAAGGTCGCACTCTGTCATATAACGGTAGCAGAGCATCTGGAAGAATATGTTGGTGTGAACGTCCTCGGACTGCTTTGCCACTACCATTTTCGAGATGATAGCCTCGGGGGCGCAGACGTAACCCACGCGCATTCCCGCCGAGAGTATCTTTGAGAATGAGGAGCAGTATATGACGATTCCCTCTGTGTCTATGCTCTTGATAGTTGGGATATCCTCGCCCGAAAATCTCAGCTCGCCGTATGGGTTGTCCTCAAAAATGATAAGACCGTATCTCAGCGCAAGGTCGTAGACCGCGTGTCGCTTCTGGGCGCTCATGGTTATTCCCGAGGGGTTCTGAAACGTGGGAATGAGATAGAGCATTTTTGCGCGGGGGGTTGATTTGATGACCTCCTCAAGCGCTTCTATGTTTATTCCGTCAGCTTCCATAGGAACGCCCACAGTGATAGCTCCGTTTGAGCGAAAGGCGTTCAGCGCCCCTATAAAGCTGGGATTTTCACATATCACGGCGTCACCCTCGTTACAGAGAACCTTACAGGCAAGCTCAATACCTTGCTGACCGCCCGATACTACTATCGTCGCGTCGCTCTCTCTGCCGACAGAAAATCTGTCCCTGAGCCTTTTTGCGATAGCCTCGCGAAGCGCGGGGTAGCCCTCGGTGATGTTGTATTGCAGGGCAGTGACAGGGGTACTCGCGAAAATGTTAGCTCCGATACGCTCCAGCTCCGCCACGGGGAAGGATTCGGGCGAGGGGTTACCCGCGGCAAAGGAAATGATAGTAGGGTCTGTGAGACTTTTGAATATCTCCCTTATAGCCGAGGGCTTGAGCGCCGCTATTTTATCCGAGAATTTATATTCCATAACAGTTTCCTCGATAATCACATATTATTTTTTAATGATACCACAGAAAAGAAAAAATGTCAATTGACTTTTTTGGTATTTTATGATATTATTAATAAAGAATTTGATTTTTTCGTAAAAAAGGAGTTTCAAATGGTAAGGCATATCGTTATGTGGAAATTCAAAGACAGTGCTGAGGGCAAGAGCCGTGAGGAGAATATCGAGATCGTCCGCGACGGTCTTTACTCTCTTGTCGGAATTATTGACGAAATAAAGAAAATGGAGCTTGGTGCCGATATATCCCATACCGACGCGTCAATGGACCTTGCGCTTCTCACCGAATTTGAAAGCGTAGAGGACTTGAAGAAGTACGCCGTTCACCCAGAGCACGTCAAGGTGGCGGATTACGTCAAGAAGGTCACGCTGACGAGAGTGGTTCTCGATTACAATATTTAGAGGAGAGGACAGGACAGAGAAATGATAAAGATTGAAAGAACATCTGTAATGAATCTTGAAAACGCCATAAGAGGAGCGAGAAATCCCATGAACAGCTGGGACAGAATGGATAGCTCCTTTGACGGAGAGGGGAATTACGTCCTTGGTGAGAACGACCTCGGTCTTGCTAAGCGCCTCGCTAACGCGGGAAGCGACCACCGCAAATTCCTCAGACAGATATTCGTATCCGTTGATATAACCGCGCCGCTTTATTGGTGGAAAGAATTTGATACTTATAAGGTAGGAACTGTTGCGAATTCCACATCCACTATGCACAAAATACATTCAAAGCCATTTGAACGCGCGGACTTTTCCTGTGACAGGCTCGACGAGGGTGGTCTGGCCGCGCTTGACGCGATTATCGCGTATCTTGAGGAGCAGAGAAAGCTTTTCTGCGAGGATAAGGGTAACAAACAGCCTTGGCACAATATGATACAGCTTCTGCCGTCAAGCTATAATCAGATGAGAACCGTTACGATGAACTATGAAAATCTCATCAATATGTATTATGCCCGCAAGACGCATAAGCTCGCCGAATGGCATACTTATTGCGATTGGATAGAGAGTTTGCCATACGCGAGAGACCTTATACTCGTAAAGTAAAAATATTTAGATAAAAATTTGACAAATTTTTTCAATATTGTCTTGACTATTTCAAGAAATAGTTATATAATATATTCCATTAACGCGAAAGCGTGAGTTTCATTATTTACGGAGGTTCAACAAAATGAACAGAGTTTACAATTTTTCAGCGGGCCCTTCCATGCTACCTTTAGAGGTTCTCGAAAAAGCAGCATCCGAATTGGTCTGCTACGGAGAATCAGGAATGTCGGTAATGGAGATGTCCCACAGGTCTCCGGATTATGAAGCAATCATCGAGGAC
This sequence comes from Eubacteriales bacterium, assembly GCA_045632545.1. Taxonomy (GTDB): domain Bacteria; phylum Bacillota; class Clostridia; order Oscillospirales; family CAG-272; genus HGM12713. The sequence continues at coordinate 7,613 of JAZQWY010000128.1, forward strand.
GCGGAGTCTATGCTCCGTCAGCTGATGAACATTCCCGATAACTACAAGGTGCTCTTCCTTCAGGGCGGCGCTTCCACGCAGTTTGCAGCTGTTCCGCTTAACCTTATCAAGAGAACGGGCAAGGCAGACTATGTCGTTTCGGGACAGTTCTCGGGTAAGGCTTTCAAGGAGGCTCAGAAGCTGGGCTATGACGTAAAGTGTATCGCCACAACCAAAGAGGATAACTTTGACCACGTTCCCACAGTAACCAAGGATATGATAAGACCTGACGCGTCTTACGTACATATCTGCTTTAACAATACTATCTACGGAACTAAGTACGGTTATATTCCCGAGACGGGAGATATCCCGCTTGTTGCCGATATGTCGTCCTGCATTATCTCCGAGCCTGTTGACGTAAGCCGCTTTGGCGTTATCTACGCAGGCGCGCAGAAGAATATGGCACCCGCGGGACTGACGCTCGTTATAGTTCGTGAGGACCTTCTCGACTATGCCGAGGAGAAGATGCCTACTATGCTTGAGTGGAAGACTATGGCAGAAAACGGTTCTATGTATAACACTCCTCCTTGCTACACCATATATATGGCAAAGCTCGTATATGAGTGGATACTCGCTATGGGCGGTCTTGACGAGATGAAGAAGAGAAACGAGGCTAAGGCGGCGGTTCTTTACGATTATCTTGACTCTCAGGATTACTATATAGCTCCCGTAAAGAAGGAAAGCCGTTCTATGATGAACGTTACCTTCGTAACGGGTGACGCTGACCTTGATAAGAAGTTTGCCACTGAGGCTGCTAAGGCAGGACTTAAGAATCTTAAGGGACACCGTTCTGTCGGCGGTATGAGAGCTTCTATCTACAACGCTATGCCCCACGCGGGTGTTGAGGCGCTTGTTGCATTTATGAAGAAGTTTGCCGCAGAAAATCCCAAGAAATAATTGCTATAGAGGATACTTAAAATGAAAAATATACTTTGCTTGAATAAGATAGCGGCTGTTGGAACTGATAAGCTGGATAAGTCTGAGTACAACGTAGGAACAGAGGTTGCTTCTCCCGACGCTATAATGGTTCGTTCTGCCGCGATGCACGATATGACGTTTGCCCCCGAAACTATCGCTATTGCGAGAGCGGGCGCGGGCGTAAACAATATTCCTGTTGACCGTTGCGCGAAGGAGGGAATAGTCGTATTCAACACTCCCGGAGCTAACGCGAACGGAGTTAAGGAGCTCGCTATCTGCGCGCTTATGCTGGCATCGAGAGACGTTGTCGGCGGAGTGCAGTGGGCAAGCACGCTTACCGAGGATGTAGCAAAGGCGGTAGAGAAGGGCAAGTCGCAGTTTGCGGGTGTTGAGATAAAGGGCAAAACACTCGGAGTTATCGGTCTTGGCGCTATTGGTGGACTCGTTGCGAATGCCGCTGTTCAGCTCGGAATGAAGGTAGTCGGCTGTGACCCATTCCTCAGCGTTGACGCCGCTTGGAATATCGATAGCCGTGTTGAGCACGCCGCAACCTTTGAGGACGTCTTTAAGGTAGCCGATTACGTAACTCTGCACGTTCCCGCAACTAAGGATACCAAGGGTATGATATGCGAACAGTCCATGTCTCTTATGAAGGACGGCGTGAGAATAATCAACCTCGCGCGTGCCGACCTCGTCAACGCCGCAGACCTCAAATGCGCTCTTGAGAGCGGTAAGGTAGCATCCTACGTTACCGATTTTCCCACCGAGGAGACTGTTGGAGTGAAGGGTATTGTAGCTATTCCTCATCTTGGAGCGTCTACCGAAGAATCCGAGGACAACTGTGCTGTAATGGCGGCGCTTGAGCTTGACGATTATCTTCGTTACGGAAATATAAAGAACAGCGTAAACTTCCCGAATCTCTCAATGCCTATGAGTGGAGATAAGAGAGTTTGCGTACTTCACGCGAATATTCCCACGATGCTTTCTCAAATAACGGGAATTCTTGAGGGAGTGAATATTGAAAATCTTACAAATAAGTCTAAGGGCGACAATGCGTACACCGTGGTCGATATCACGGGTGATATCTCAAGTGAGACTATCGCAAAGCTTTCAGCTGTTGAAGGCGTTGTAAGAGTAAGAGTTATCTAAAAAATTTCAGGCTGTCTCAATATTGAGACAGCCCCTTTTAGTAGTGAGGGTATATGAAATTAATCAAAGCTGATAATGGAGTGGAGTTTCTTCGTTCTGAGAAATTAATATCTACACACGCGTTTTCTACTCGAGTGTGCGGTGTCAGCGAGCTTCCGCACACATCGTCGCTTAACCTCGCCTTTGGCAGAGGGGACGGGAGAGAGGTCGTGATAAAAAATCTGCGTCTTTTTGCGGACGCCGTGGGCTTTGACGCTGAAAAGCTTATCAGTGTAAGTCAGATACATTCGGCAAACGTAAGGCTCGTAGACGGAAGTCACGCAGGGCAGGGATACCTTACGCCTGAGAGCTTTGAGTGCGACGGGTACGTAACGAATACCGCGGGTATTGCGATAGGCGTAAAGACCGCGGATTGCGTGCCTATACTTATGGAAGGGTACGACGCGCAGGGCAAAGTCTGCGCCGTGGGCGCGGCGCACGCGGGCTGGCGTGGGACTGTTTCAGGTATTGCCGTGAATTGCCTTGAAAAGCTGAGGGAGCTTGGAGCGCTCAGAGTTCGCGTGGCGATAGGACCTTCTATATGCGCGCGTTGCTTCGAGGTGCGGAGTGATTTTTACGATACTGTCAGAGATGTCCTCGGCGAAGAGCTGAGAGATAAATTTGTGCGCCCCACCGACCGTGAGGGCGTGTGGAGCGCGGATATCAAAGCTATGAACGTTGAGTTTTTGAAGTTTGCGGGTGTGAGAGCTGATGATATAGATATTTCAGAGGACTGTACCTGTTGCTTGCCCGAGCGTTACTTCTCGCACAGGTATAGCGGCGGCAAGCGGGGAACAATGCTCTCGGTCATAAAGTTTTGTTAAATTTATTTACCATTCAAGCGGGTATTCGTCAAGCTTTTCAGGGTCAAACCATTTCTCGTCCACGTATTTAAGACCGCCGTAGCTCTCGTCGTATTCATATACAGAATAGCAGCAGTAGTCGTTCTCGGAATAATAGACTATGGCTTTTTCGGCAAGGGTGATGAAATTGCCGTCGATAAAGGCGTGCTTTGCGATAACGTGCCGCCTAACGTAAAATTCGGGCGTGGTGGCGGTGCCTTCCTCAAGTATTTCCTTGAATGTCTGCTCAGTGAAGATAAGTTTCTGCTCACTGTCGAATTTGACGTTTGGCAGGTCCATCATCTTTTCGTCATAGATTAAATTTTCCGAGCCGTCGGAGAGAAATACCGAGTAATGGATATCCATATCGCTGTCGATAGCGCAGGGAAGCATCAGGTCGGGAACGCCGTCAAAATTAACGTCGGAAAACTCCGCGGAATATCCGCCCTCAGTTTTGAAGACGTCTGCCGAGGAATCAAAGGGGAAGGAGCCCAGCTTTTTTGAGTCCTTCTTGATAATGACCTTTCGTACCACGTTCGATGAACCCTTAAAGGCGAAGGAATAACCGTCCTGCTCAAAGGAGTGGTAGGTTATGAAATTGAAGTGAATGTCGAATATGTTTACGGTAAGAACTGCCGCCGTAATTACAAAGCAGATAATACAGACTATTATTATTAAAAGTTTTTTCTTGTTCATAAAGACCTCACAAAAAGTATTTGTATATATTTTATAATAAAACGAAGAAAAAGTAAAGAAAAATAAATAAAAAAATTTCAAAAACTTGTTGACAAACAAAAAAGAATGTGTTATAATCTATATCGTTCGGTAAAAACGAGACGCTGGTGTGGCTCAATGGCAGAGCAGCTGATTTGTAA
>JAZQWY010000129.1:0-13142 GCA_045632545.1 Eubacteriales bacterium
TCCTGTTCGATGGTGGAAATCTTCATTTTTATCTCCTTGAGTTTTTGAAATTCTGTGGGGACGAGAGATAAATAAAATTATTTGATATTCAATATTACGAGCTCGTAGGGGACGGCGCCCTCGACGTCCCGTACCCAATTATATTATTGCTGTGCATTAATCCAAGAAAATAAATTATATTTTCTGAATTTAATCAACGCTATAATATCGTGCTGTCGCGGGACGTCGAGGGCGCCGTCCCCTACGGGCTCGTAATTCAATTTAGTGAAATAATTTTATTTTGTTCTCGTTATTTAATATAAACCTTATTATCCCTAACCTCGATCTTACCGTCGCAGAAAAGGCGGACGGCTTCGGGGAGGATCTTCCACTCGGCTTCCTGCATAATGCGGAGCTGGAGGGTTTCGGGGGTGTCATCCTGCTTAACTCCAACAGCCTTTTGGAGCACAATGGGTCCCGCGTCGCATTCGGGGATGACGATGTGAACCGTTGCGCCCGAAACCTTGACGCCCTTTTCAAGCGCGGCTTCGTGAACTCTCAGTCCGTAAAAGCCCTTTCCGCAGAATGACGGAATAAGAGACGGATGAACGTTTATTATCTTGCGGTCAAAGCGCCTTGTGAAGTTTGCGCTGAGAATGCTCATAAATCCCGCAAGAACGATAAGCTCGATACCTCTATCGCAGAGAGCCTCCGTCAGCTTCTCCTCAAAGACCTCCTGAGAACCGCATTCCTTCTTGGATATCACCTGAACAGGAATACCCGCGTTCTGCGCCCTCGTTATGGCATAGGCAGAAGGATTATTCGAGATCACCAAGGATAGCTCCGCGCTCTTTATGATACCTGCCGCCACGGCGTCTATTATCGCCTGCAGGTTAGTTCCACCGCCCGAAACCAGCACGGCAACCTTAACTTTTTCCATATTTTTCATTCGGCATCACCCATATCAGCGTCAACAAATGATGACGCCCTCGTCTCCCTTGACTATCTCTCCGATAACGTATGCGTCCTCGCCGTGGTCTCTGAGTATCTCAAGCGCTGTATCAACCTCGTCTGCGGGAACGGTTATGCTCATACCAACGCCCATATTGTATGTGTTGAACATATCTCTCTCTGGTATATTACCCGTCTTTTCGATAAGATTGAAGATAGGAAGCACCTTGACTGCGCTCCTGTTTATCTTTGCGGTGTATCCCTTAGGAAGCGCTCTCGGTATGTTCTCGTAGAATCCGCCGCCCGTGATGTGGCTGATCCCCTTTACGTTGACCTTTTCAAGAAGCGCGAGAACGCTCTTAACGTAGATCTTCGTAGGTGTGAGAAGCGTTTCCGCTATGCTCGCTCCGCCAAGCTCGTCGCAAGGCGTGTAAAGCGAATCGGGATTGTTGTCTATATCAAACACCTTTCTTACAAGAGAAAATCCGTTTGAGTGAACTCCGCTTGACGCGAGCGCGATAACTACGTCGCCCTCTGCTGTCCTCGTGTTATCGAGTATCTTTTTCTTGTCAACTATTCCAACGGCAAATCCCGCAAGGTCATATTCTTCCACGGGCATCATACCGGGGTGCTCGGCGGTCTCTCCGCCTATGAGCGCGGCACCGGACTGAACACATCCCTCTGCAACTCCGCCGACGATAGCGGCTATTTTCTCGGGAATATTCTTTCCACAAGCTATGTAATCAAGGAAAAACAGAGGTCTTGCTCCGCAACAGATGATGTCGTTAACACACATAGCGACCGCGTCTATTCCTATAGTATCGTGCTTGTCCATAAGTATAGCCATCTTGACCTTTGTTCCGCATCCGTCCGTTCCCGATACGAGAACAGGCTCTTCCATACCCATAGGAAGTCCGAAGCAACCGCCGAAGCCCCCTACGTCATCAAGACAACCCTCATTTTTAGTTCTCGCGATATGAGACTTCATAAGCTCGACCGCCTTGTAGCCCGCGGTTATATCAACACCCGCCGCCTTATAGCTCTCACTGTAGCTTTTCATTTCTATTCCTGACCTTTCTTGATTTGATTTTATTTATAAGTTTATAAGCATAGTCCGCTTTGTTTCTCAATTGTTGAATTTTTCCTCAATATCGCGGTTCTTCTGGAGAACCTTTTCCGCCCCCGCACGGCGAGCGTCGTCAAGCTTCTTGGCAAGCGCCTCGTCGGTAACGGCGAGTATCTGTATCGCGATAAGCGCCGCATTTGCCGCACCGTCGATAGCAACGGTGGCAACGGGAATTCCCGTGGGCATTTGTACCGTAGAGAGGAGGGCATCCATTCCGTCAAGATTTTTGGATTTAACGGGTATTCCTATTACGGGTAGCGTTGTATTAGCTGCCACAGCGCCTGCAAGGTGAGCCGCCATTCCCGCCGCCGCGATTATTGCTCCAAAACCGTTCGCTCTCGCGTTTGCGGAAAATTCCTTGGCTTCCACAGGAGTTCTGTGCGCGGAATAAACGTGAACTTCATACGGAACTCCGTATTCTCTCAAGGTGTTGATAGCCTTTTCAACTATCGGGAGATCGCTGTCGCTTCCCATAAGAATTCCAATCTTTTTCATCTTTTCCTCCAAAATTAAAAATAAAATAGGCAGTCCTACCCTCTACGGAAGGACTGCCCAGGCGGTCGGCAATATAATTCTCTGCTTCCGCATGGTCAATTCCATTTATCCGCCGGTTACAGAAAACCTACAAGCTCGCTTGTTTTTTCTTACATAAATTATATCATAACTCAAAATAAATGTCAACAACGCTTTTTCATACAGAGAGAAATTTTTCGACAAAAAGCAAGGTGGAATTTGTGATATTTTTACAAATTCCACCATAGTTCAATCATTCACCTTCTTCAGCCTTGCGTACGTTGCCATAAGCTTTTTAGTTCCAACCTTATCGAACGCCACCTCGTAGAGCGTGTCAGCCCCCATAGGTCTGACAGTCAGTATCTCTCCCCGACCAAAGGTCATATGGGTGACTATATCCCCCTCCTTGAACACTCCGCCGCCCGAAGACTCAGCCGACTTAGTAAATATCGGCTTTCCAACCGTCACCCTCTCCTGCGAGAAGGTGTTTGAAAAGGTGTTTGCGGGGCGGTATGCCTCCGCGGAATTGAAGCCTCCGCCAATTGAGGTCGAATTTCTCTCGCACACCTTCTCTATAAGGCTTTCGGGTATCTCTGTGACAAACCGTGAGGGCGGATTATAAGACGTTCTTCCGTAGAGCATACGCCTCTTGGTATGTACAAGATAGAGCTTATCCTTAGCTCTCGTTATCGCCACGTAGGCAAGTCTGCGCTCCTCCTCCATTTCGGTGTCGGACGCGAGGATATTCTGCATTCCCGGGAAGATACCGTCCTCCATACCCGGCAGGAAGACCACGGGAAATTCAAGTCCCTTTGCCGAGTGTATCGTCATCATAACCACCGCGTCGGCGCTCTCGTCATATTTATCCACATCGGACACAAGCGCGTTCTCCTCAAGAAATCCTGTAAGCGTGGGAGTTTCTTCCCTTTCAGAATAGTCTATCACGCCCGAGATGAATTCCTCGATATTATCCAACCTGTCCTTCTCAGCCTCACCGCCGTCTATCAGCATTTGACGGTAGCCCGAACGTTCAAGCACTTGATTTACAAAGGCTTCAAGCGAAATATCAGTGCCAAGAAGCCCTCTGAGATACTCTATCATCTCCGCAAAGCCGAGAAGCGTATTCTCCGAGCGTTTGAGCGCCATATAGCTGTTGCAGCTCCGTATTACCTCGAACATCGAACAGCCCTGCTCCCTCGCTATCGCCTCGATAGCGTCCACCGTGGTCTGACCTATCTTACGCTTAGGCTCGTTTATTATCCTTTTCAGCCTCTCGTCATCTCGGAAATTGTTTACCACCTGCAAATAAGCGAGAACGTCCTTTATCTCCTTGCGGTCGTTAAAACGCTGACCGCAGAGTATTCTATAGGGTATACCACTCTTTGCGAAGGTGCGCTCAATGACCTGCGACTGCGCGTTGGTGCGGTAAAGTATAGCGAAATCACGGAAATTTCTGTTGCCGTCGGCGGTCGCCTTACTTATCTCGTCCACGATATAGTTAGCCTCGCCGTTCTGGTCCTCGCAGCACCTCAGGACTATCTTATCACCGCCCTCTCGGTCGGTAAATAGCGTCTTTCCCTTTCTGCTCTTGTTGTTGGATATGACCCCATTAGCCGCGTCAAGTATCTGCTTCGTGGAACGGTAGTTCTGTTCAAGACGAATGACCTTTGCGTCTCGGTACGTCCTGTCAAATTCAAGAATGTTAGTTATGTCCGCGCCCCTGAATTTATATATGCTCTGGTCGTCGTCTCCCACTACCATAACGTTTCCGTAGCCCGAGCCGAGTAATTTCGTCAGCTCAAACTGAGCGAGGTTGGTGTCCTGATACTCGTCAACGCAGATGTATTTGAACTTCCCTCTATAATAATCAAGCACGTTCTCGTGGTCACGAAAAAGAAATATTGTCTGCATAATAATATCGTCATAATCAAGCGCGTTGCAGGAACGCATCTTTTCCTGATATCCGCGGTATATCTTGGCTACTTTACGCAGACGGTAATCTGACGCGTATTCAAGCTCGTACAGCTCAGGAGTGATGAGCCTCTCCTTTGCCCTGCTTATCTCAGCCATTACCGACTTTACGGGAAGCGTTTTATCATCTATATTCATTTCCTTCATCACGGCGGTAATGCTTCGCTTGGTGTCGTCGGTATCATAAATGGTAAAGTCCGAATCGTATCCCACGCGGTGGCCGCAATTGCGGAGTATCCTTATACATATCGAGTGGAACGTTCCCGACCAAATCGATGATACTATACTCTTGTCACCGATAACCGACACAAGTCTGCTCTTTATCTCGCCCGCCGCCTTGTTGGTAAAGGTAATAGCGAGCATCTGCCAAGGCTCGCAGATAGAGGAAGTAAATTCATAGAGTATCTCCTCTATCTCCTCACGCGGAAGCGTTGCCGCCGCTTCAAGCCTTGCCACCTCTTCCTCGCAAAGGTTTGCGGGTACTCTCTCGCTATGATAAGCGTTACCGTATTTTATAATAAACGCTATCCTTTTGACCAGCACGGTAGTCTTTCCGCTGCCCGCGCCCGCAAGGACAAGCAAGGGCCCCTCGGTTGCAAACACCGCTTCCCTTTGCATATCGTTAAGCTCTGAATATACTATCTCAAAAAGCCGTCTTTTTGCTTTGATATATCTTTCCTTAAGTTCCATAAATCCCTCTGAATAAAAAATCGATAATTTATTTTAACATATCGTGACGATTTTTTCAAGTCGTAGCGCAAATAAAAATCTGCCCGACGCATTCTGCGTCGGGCAAAGTGATATTATTTCGCGTATGTATTGTAGATAAGTTTCACTTCGGCAGTGGACATGCTCTCCGTAAGTCCGCTTCCCTTAGGCTTACCGACTATTACATTAATATATTTTGAGCCGTCCTTGCCAACAGCGTAGCTGACAAGACTTATTCCCGACTCGTCTATATATCCTGTCTTAGCCGCCTTTACGGTCACGGTAGAAAGTCTTGGATTATCGGCAAATCGAGCCTGTCCACTATACCACCCAGAATAAAAGGTACAGGCAACACCGCCCACCGTCATTTTATATCCATTGTAAGATGACAGAACGTCAAATGCCATCTCGTTATCAAGCGCGTACGCCATTATCGTAGCTATATCTCGGCAGGTGGAATAATTCTCGGCGTGATAAAGCCCCGTGCAGTTGGCAAAGTGCGTTCCCGAAAGCTGCAAGTCCTGAGCCTTCTTGTTCATAAGTTCAACGAACGCCGCCTCGCTCCCCGCAACATGCTCGGCAATAAGTATCGACGCTATAGTATCGGACTTATAGGATATCATATACAGAAGGTCTTTTACCGTATAGCTCTCACCAACCTTAAGACCTGCTCCCGAGCCGTCGTTATCCTCAGCAAACTTCGCTATCTCAGCCGTTACCTCAAGCTTTTTATCAAGGTCTGTAACTCTCTCACAAGCGACTATAAGCGTCATCACCTTTGTCATAGACGCGGGGTACATCTTCGCGTCTGCATTCTTCTCAACGACCGACACAAGAGAATCCGCGCCCACCTTAACGAGAATGGTGTTATTTGATTTTATGAAGCTGTCATCGGTAAGCGTCACGACGTCTGCCGCTGTGGATATATTATAGCTCGTCCGAGTTTCGTTAGTGGGAAAAAGCGGTGTGTTATTCGAGCCTGCGGGAACAGAGGGATTTTTGTCCCCTGTCGTTGTCTGCTCTGTTTTATCCTTTCCGCCCTTCCCTCCGCCGTTACCGTCCGAGGAAGTGTCTCGCTCGATGTTCATAACCACGAAAAGACCGACTGTGAGGGATATAAGTATCACAAAGGTGATTATCAAAATAACGACGAATGAAGTTTTTATCTCAATAGTCTCCTGAGATCTGCCCGATTTATTTTGATTCATTTGCATATCCTTTATTTTCAATGATTTTTTCTTTATTTTATCATATTATCCAGCTTTTTTCAATAGCTATAGCAAAATATTACAGCGCAAAATCGCGGAAACTTTTCCCATAGGGGCGCAAAAATGAAAATGATAGGATTTTCTTGAAGATTTTGCGTCAAAAAGCCGAACCTCGTACGAGGTTCGGCTCTTGATTACGAATAATTGAACGTAACAAGTCCTACGATAAACATAATAAGGATTATCGCGGGAACTACTATGGTAACTATCGGACGCATCCATTTCGCGACTTTAAGTCCTCTACCCTCGTTCGCCTCGGCAACGAAATTCTTCCAGCCCCAGCCGTAACGGGAAATTACGCAGAACAGAACGAATATCAGAGAGCCTACGGGAAGAAGGATATTACTTACGATAAAGTCCTCGAGGTCGAGCACCGCCGAACCCTCAGCAAACGGAACGAAGCCCGAGAGAATGTTAAATCCGAGAATACAGGGCAACGACAGTACGAATACTCCGATACCCGAGATTACCGAGCACTTCTTTCTGCTCCAGCCTGTCAGGTCAAAGAGACAAGCTATGATATTCTCCAGAACTCCGAAAACCGTAGAAAGTGCCGCGAATACCATAAATACGAAGAACAAACTTCCCCATATCCTTCCGCCGGGCATATTATTGAACACGTTAGGAAGGGTTATGAATATGAGCGAAGGTCCCGCATCGGGCTGTATTCCGTATGCGAAGCAGGCGGGAAAAATTATAAGTCCCGAGGTGAATGCTACAAAGGTATCGAGGGCCGCCACGTTGACTGCTTCTCCAAGCAGCGCGCGGTCCTTATTGATATAGCTTCCGAAGATAGCCATACCGCCCATACCAAGGCTGAGCGTGAAGAACGCCTGGTTCATCGCCGCGACGATAACGTTAGGAAGTCCCGCCGCCTTAACGTTCTCTATATTAGGAACGAGATAGAACTTAAGTCCCTCAGCCGCGCCGTCAAGGAAAATGCTGTTGACCGCAAGGATAAGCATAACCGCGAGGAGCGCGAGCATCATAAATTTAGTGACCTTTTCAAGGCTGCCCTTTACGCCTAACATACAAACGATAGTCGACACAATCATAATTCCAGCTACGATAAGCGTAAGCGACACAGGGTCCGAGAGCATATCGCCAAAAGCGGCAGAGGTTCCCACCTTGTCAAGTCCCGAAAGCTTTCCCGAAGCGGTCATATAGAAATATTTTACCATCCACGCGGATACCGTGGTATAAAACATAAGCAGGATAACGTTCCCCGCAAAGGCGAAATATCCGTGTATATGCCATTTGGTTTTCTTAGGCTCAAGCTCGTGATAAAGTCTCACCGGGCTTTTCTGACTTGCGCGTCCAAGCGCGAATTCTATCGTCATTACGGGAAGTCCAAGCAACATAAGGAAGAACAGATATATAAGAACAAAGATAGCTCCTCCGTACTGTCCTACCATCCAAGGAAACTTCCACACGTTTCCTATACCTATAGCGCAACCCGCGCTCAATAATATAAAGCCAAGTCGGCTTCCAAGTTTTTCTCTTGACATTTCCATACTCCTATTGTTGTTTTACAGAAGTGAGGCTGCCGCAACGCGGCAGTCCTCAATATTTTATCTATACTTAAAAGTAATAAGTCCAACGATAAGTATTGTCAAAATAATTATCGGAATAAGTATAGTAACTATCGGGCGCATCCATTTCGCTACCTTAAGCCCCTTGCCTTCGTTAGCCTCTGCAACGAAATTATTCCAACCCCAGCCGTATCGTGTTACGCAGAACAGAACGAAGATGAGCGAGCCCACGGGAAGCAAAACGTTACTTACGATAAAGTCTTCAAGGTCGAGCACCGCAGTACCCTCGGCGAATGGAACAAAGCCCGAGAGGAGATTGTATCCGAATACGCAGGGCAGAGAGAGCGCGAATATGCCCGCACCGACGATAAGACTTGTTTTTTTACGTCCCCAGCCTGTCATATCCATAAGGCAGGCGATTATGTTCTCAAATACCGCGAGAACGGTAGAAAGAGCCGCGAAGGTCATAAATATAAAGAACAGACTTCCCCATACTCTTCCACCGGGCATATTGTTGAAGACGTTGGGAAGGGTTATAAATATAAGCGACGGACCTGCGTCGGGCTGAACTCCGTATGCGAAGCATGCGGGGAAAATGATAAGTCCCGAGGTGACTGCAACAAAGGTATCAAGCACAGCTACGTTCACAGCCTCGCCCATAAGCGAACGCTTTTTATCCAGATAGCTTCCGAATATAGACATAGCGCCGATACCGAGACTAAGCGTAAAGAATGACTGATTCATTGCTCCGACAAAAACGTTTCCTATTCCCGCTTCCTTCATATTGTCAATGCTAGGTACAAGGTAGAACTTAAGTCCCTCAGCCGCGCCGTCAAGGAATATGCTGTTAACGGCAAGGACGACCATAAGCGCGAGAAGCGCCAGCATAATATACTTTGTAACTCGCTCAAGTCCCTTCTTGACTCCCGTCATACATACAAGCGCGCCGATAACGACGATGATTCCCATAAATACCGTCTGCCACACGGGGTCTGCAAGCATTCCGCTGAATGCGTTACCAACGCCCACGGCATCAAGTCCTTCAAGCTCACCAGAAGCGGTCTTGAAGAAATACTGAAGCATCCAACCCGAAACGTTGGTATAGAACATCATCAGTATGACGTTACCGATAAGGGCGAAAATGCCGTGCACATGCCACTTAGAACCCTTGGGTTCAAGCTCCTGATACATCTTAACAGGGCTCTTTTGTGACGCGCGTCCCATAGCGAACTCCATAGTCATTACGGGAACGCCGAGAACTATAAGGAAGAACAGATAAATCAGGACGAACATTCCACCGCCGTACTGTCCCACCATCCAGGGAAACTTCCAAACGTTTCCGATACCTATAGCGCAGCCCGCGCTGAGCAATATGAAGCCAAGTCGGCTTCCAAGTCTTTCTCTCATTACGTTTGTCGATATAGCTTTCTATACCTCTCCTTGTTATATTTTAGTGAATTTAACAATTTCTTAATATATTGTAACATATTCTTTCAATTATTGCAATAGAAAAAGAAATTTTTGATAAAATTTTGTGAATCGTTTTTCCCTTTTCTTATTACGGCAAGAAAGGAGCGTTGTTTCCAACACTCCTTTGATGTTACAAAATTATTTGTATTTTCTCTTGCGAGCTGCTTCCGACTTCTTCTTGCGCTTTACGCTGGGCTTCTCATAATGTTCTCTCTTGCGAAGCTCGGTAAGGACGCCGGAACGAGCAGTTGCACGCTTAAAGCGACGAAGTGCGCTGTCCAAAGACTCGCCTTCCTTGACTCTGATTTCTGCCATTTTCTTTTTTCCCTCCCTCCGCATATTGCCAAAGACAATTAATCAAACGGTATTATAGCACAAAAGAATAATTTTGTCAATACTTATTTTTAAGTTAACTTTTATAAATTTATCTCACCACGATATTTACTATCTTATTTGGAACTGCTATTTCTTTTACGATAGTCTTTCCCTCTATTGCCGACACAACTCTTTCATCCGCCTTCGCGAGAGCGATAGCCTCATCCTTCGGGCAATCCATAGGTATCTTTATCGTTGCCTTGAGCTTTCCGTTTACCTGAACGGCTATCTCGACCTCATCGTCCGCCGTCTTATCCTCATCGTAGGTAGGCCAAGGCTCGAACGCGATAGTATCCTTATGACCGAGTATGCTCCACATCTCCTCGCATATATGAGGACAGATACAAGAGAGCATCTTTATCATTCCCTCGGCGTAAGCCTTCGGACATTTGCCCTCCTTATATACGGCGTTGACGAATATCATCATCTGAGAGATTGCCGTATTGAACGCCAGCTTGTCGAAATCCTCGGTTATCTTCTTAACGCTCTTATGGTATACCTTCTCGAGCTCTTTTACCTCGGTATCAACTATATTTTCGGGCTCGGTGAAGAAGGTCCACACGCGATTGAGGAACTTTCTCGCTCCGTCAACGCCTTGGTTGCTCCAAGGCTTAGACACCTCAAGCGGACCCATAAACATCTCGTAAAGTCTAAGCGTATCAGCGCCGTAATCACGCACGACATCGCTGGGATTTACCACAAATTCGGGGAAACGCTTACCCATCTTTATTCCGTTAGAGCCGAGTATCATACCCTGGTGAACAAGCTTCTTGAAGGGTTCCTTCGTGGGAGCGAGACCCTTGTCGTAAAGATATCTGTTCCAAATTCTCGAATACATAAGGTGACCGACAGCGTGCTCGGGTCCGCCTATGTAGAGGTCAACGGGCATCCAATGCTTAAGAAGCTCAGCGTTTGCGAACTCATCGGAATTGCTCGGGTCTATATAACGCAGGAAATACCAGCTCGAACCTGCGGAACCAGGCATTGTAGAGGTCTCCCTCGTACCCTTCACTCCGTTCTTGTCATACGCTTTCCACTCGCTCGCGTTTTCAAGCGGAGCTTTTCCGTTTACTCCCTTATAGTTTTCAAGTTCAGGAAGTATAAGCGGCAACTCGGAGTCGTCAAGAACGTGTATTTTGCCGTCCTCGCAGTGAACGACGGGAACAGGCTCGCCCCAATAACGCTGTCTTGCGAATATCCACTCTCTGAAATGGTAGTTTACAGTTCTCTTGGCAACTCCCATCTTCTCAAGCTTAGAGGTGATAGCCTCCTTCGCCTCCTCGACGGTAAGTCCCGTAAACTCCTCGGAGTTTATAAGCTTATAGCCTCGGCCGAGATAGTCGCCCTTTTCGAATGCTTTTTCGGATACGTCAACGTGACCAAGCTTTTCATCACCGTCTATGACCTGAAGCATATCTATATTATGAGCGATAGCGTATTCAAAGTCACGCTGGTCGTGAGACGGAACAGCCATTACCGCGCCCGTACCGTAATTCGCGAGAACGAAATCACCGATAAACATTCTCACCTCGCGTCCGTTCACGGGATTTATGCAGGAAACTCCCTTAAGCTCACAGCCCGATTTGGTCTTATTGAGCTCCGTTCTGTCCATATCGTTTTTCTTAAGAGTTTCGTCTATATAAGCCTGTACCTCGTCCTTATTCTCAATCCTCGGCATAAGCTGCTTTACTATCTCTCCGTCGGGCGCGAGAACCATAAAGGTGATACCGTAAATAGTCTCGATACAGGTCGTAAATATAGAAAACTCTCCGCCGCCGACTATCTGGAACTTGACCTCAACACCCGTTGACTTGCCTATCCAGTTCTTCTGCATAAGCTTTGTGGACTCGGGCCAATCGACCTCGTCAAGCCCCTCAAGCAGTTTTTCGGCAAACGCGGGCTGGTCTATTACCCACTGTTTCATATTCTTTCTTATAACGGGGTATCCGCCGCGCTCCGACTTGCCGTCGATGACCTCGTCGTTGGAGAGAACCGTTCCCAGCTCCTCGCACCAGTTAACGGGCATATCTATATACTGCGCGTATCCGTCAAGATAAAGCTGCTTGAATATCCACTGCGTCCACTTGTAAAATTCGGGATCACTCGTAGCTATGACCTTGCTCCAATCGTAGTCGAAGCCCAACTCCTTAAGCTGCTTTGAAAAGGTCCTGATATTTTCCTGAGTAAAGCCGTTGGGGTGGTTGCCCGTGGTGACGGCATACTGCTCCGCTGGAAGACCGAAGGAGTCGTATCCCATAGGATGGAGCACATTATATCCCTGCATTCTCTTCATTCTCGAAACTATGTCAGTCGCAGTATACCCTTCGGGATGACCTGCGTGCAATCCCACTCCCGACGGATATGGGAACATATCAAGAACGTAATATTTGGGCTTTGAAAAATCCCACAAATCTGTCTTGAAGGTCTGATTTTTCTCCCAATATTCCTGCCACTTCTTTTCTATCTCGCTATGATTATACCTCATTTTACAGTCCAAACCTTTCTCGGTTAATTTATTAGTCGTTTTCGGGAATAGCTACCGTATTTGAATCCCCGTACAGCTTATCAAGATTATAGAACTCTCTCGCCTCTCTGCTGAACACGTGAACGATGACGTTGCTATAGTCCATCAATATCCAAGAGTTGTTATCCCTGCCCTCTACGTTGTACGGCTGAACACCTCTCTCGCCAAGTCTGTATTCTACCTCTCCCACAAGTCCCTTTACCTGCGTGCTGGAGTTACCCGAACAGAGCACGAAATACTCGGCAATGACCGTCTTTTCCTCAACGTGGATTATCTTTATATCCTTTCCCTTCTTTGAATCAAGCACGTCCGCTATAGCCTCGGCAAGCTCAAGCGCCGCTGCGTTCTCCAAAGACGGAGCCTTCTCAGTCAAAATTTCTTCCATCATTTACAGATTCCTTTCCGTTGTACTTACTACTATATTTTAATCCATGTCGGCAGATTTGTCAATATCAATAATTCAGTGTTTTTCTATTGCTATGCCGTTCTTTTCGATATCGGCGGCATTCGCGGGATAATACGGCAGGTCGGAATTATAAATCTCTTCAAAATCACTGTTTGAGGGATTGAGAAAAAGTCCTTCCCTGTCAAAGCTCTCGGGGGCGATATCCGCGCCCATAAATTTCACATCTGACTTGCTTTCCCGCCTACACACCCTTTACACCCAGTAATTCCGGATAACGCTCGCCACCTACGTATTACCGCGGCTGCTGGCACGTAGTTAG
>JAZQWY010000130.1:0-2730 GCA_045632545.1 Eubacteriales bacterium
CAGGATTTATCAACCTCTTTGGTCTGCCGATAAAGGTTCAGGCTCAGGTAAACGAGAAAAACAAGAATAAATAATCTCGAAAGGGAAGTTTTGCCTGCCGCCGAAAGGTGACGGGCAAAACGTGTATAAACAGTTATGGAAAAAATGTGGGCGGGCCGCTTTTCAAAGGCGCTCGATAAGAAGGCTGACGATTTCAATTCGTCTATAAGCTTCGACAGCAGAATGTATAAGCAGGATATCACGGGCTCTATTGCCCACGCTTCTATGCTTGCGAAGCAAGGGATAATCGGAGCAGATGACTGCGAGAAGATAATCGCGGGACTCGGCGAGATACTTTCCGATATAGAGAGTGGAAAGCTTGCGTTTGATATGAACTGCGAGGATATCCATATGTTCGTCGAGGCGGAGCTTACAAAGAGAATAGGCGACTCGGGAAAGAAGCTACATACGGCAAGGAGCAGAAACGACCAAGTGGCGCTTGATATAAGACTTTATCTGCGAGATAAATCCGCCGAGCTCCTGACGCTTCTGCGTGAGCTTACCGCCGCGGTCACAGAGCAGGCTGAGGCAAACAAGGACGTTATCCTGCCGGGGTACACTCATTTGCAGAGAGCGCAGCCGATAACCTTCGGGCATCACCTTATGGCATACGCTATGATGTTTTTGAGGGATATATCACGTCTTGAGGACGCTACCGAGAGAATGAATTATTCACCTCTTGGCTCTTGTGCGCTTGCTGGAACCACATACGATACGGATAGAGCGTACGTTGCCGAAAAGCTTGGCTTTGACGGTATCACGCGCAACAGTATAGACGGAGTTTCCGACAGAGATTTCTGTGTGGAGCTTATGAGCGCGTATTCGATAATTATGATGCACCTGTCAAGATTTTCCGAGGAGATAATCCTATGGTCGAGCTGGGAGTTTTCATTTGTGGAGCTTGACGACTCGTTCACCACGGGCTCGTCAATTATGCCTCAGAAGAAGAACTCGGACATGGCAGAGCTTGTGAGAGGAAAGACGGGTAGAGTGTACGGCAATCTTCTCGCGCTACTTACAACGCTCAAAGGACTTCCGCTTGCGTATAACAAGGATATGCAGGAGGATAAGGAAGCGATATTCGACTCTGTGGATACTGTCACGGTCTGCCTTGAGGTGTTCGCTCCTATGATAAGAACGATGAAGGTCAAGCGTGACAATATGTATCGTGCGGCACAGAAGGGCTTTATCAACGCGACCGACCTTGCCGACTATCTCACAAAGCGCGGAATGCCCTTCAGAAGCGCATATAAGATTGTCGGACAGATAGTTGCCGAATGTATCTCAAAGAGCTGCGTGCTTGAGACGCTTCCGCTTGAGGAATATAAGAAATATACCGACATCTTTGAGGCTGACCTGTTCTCTGAGATATCTCTTGAGACCTGCGTCTCCAAGAGAATATCGGCGGGGGGAACGTCGGTGGAGTCGGTAGAAGAACAGATAGCATACGTAAAAAAGGAACTTTCAAAATGAAAAAGGTATTTATTGACGGAAAAGCGGGAACGACGGGGCTTCGTATCTACGAGCGTCTCGATGCCAGAGAGGATATAGAGATAATAACTCTTTCCGAGGAGGAGAGAAAGCTCCCTGAGGCAAGAAAAAGAGCGCTCAATTCTTGTGATATAGCGTTTCTCTGTTTGCCTGACGACGCGGCAAGAGAGGCTGTGTCTATGATTGAGAACGAGAACGTAGTGGTGCTTGATACTTCTACGGCGCATAGAACAGACCCTGCTTGGTGTTACGGATTTCCTGAGCTTTCCGATAAATTTGAGGATAAACTGAAGACCGCCAAGCGTATCGCGGTACCGGGCTGTCACGCCAGCGGATTTATCGCGCTTGTCTACCCCCTTATCGAAAAGGGAATTATAGGCGCGGACGCTCTGCTTACCTGTCACTCGCTGACGGGATATAGCGGCGGAGGAAAGAAGATGATAGCCGAGTACGAGGGCAAGGACAGATGTGAGCTTCTAGACGCGCCAAGACAATACGGGATTGGTCAGCAGCATAAGCATCTGAAGGAGATGAAGGTGATAACGGGTGTTGAGAACGCCCCTTGCTTCTGCCCTATAGTTTCGGATTTTTATAGCGGAATGTTAGTGACAGTTCCGCTGTTCAAGGAGCAGCTTAACGAAGGCTTCGATATAAACAGTATAAAGGCAGTGTATTCTGAAAAATATTGCGGTGAGGTAGTCAGATACAGCGAGAGTATCGACGAAGGCGGCTTTATGGCGGCGAACGCAGTAGCGGGTAAGGATTCAATGACTGTTTGTGTCAGCGGAAACGAGGACAGGATATTGCTGGTGGCGCTCTATGATAACCTTGGAAAAGGCGCGTCTGGAGCCGCAATTCAGTGCATGAATATGAGAATGGGAATTGACAAAACGGTAGGTCTTGTTGTATAATAGTACGGATATAGACTTTTAAGTATATTTTGGAAGGAACATAAGAATATAAAATGAAAAAGATAGACGGCGGCGTTTGCGCCGCAAAAGGCTTTACCGCAAGCGGAGTACACTGCGGTATCAGGAAGAATAAAACCAAAAGGGATCTTGCCCTTATATACAGCGAAGTACCCGCTTCCGCGGCGGCTGTTTATACTACCAATCTCGTTAAGGGCGCGCCCTTGACTGTAACAAAATCAAATATTTGCGACGGTATTGCTCAGGCGGTTATCTGTAATAGCGGAAACGC
>JAZQWY010000131.1:0-3086 GCA_045632545.1 Eubacteriales bacterium
GTTTAAGGCACACAACAATGTGCAGTTCAACAGAGGAACGTCGTGGACGGAATACGGCTTTCGTTTTACCGCAGTCAAAGCAGAGCATAGCGATCCTTACGCCATTGGTGTTCTCATTGAAGAGATCGAGGAGGGAAAGACTTATTACGTCACGGGAGATACCCTTTATAACAGTGAGATATTTGCCGATCTTCCCGAAAATATTGAGGCTGTGTTTCTACCCATCAACGGAGTTGGAAACAATATGAATATGGCAGATGCGGCAAGATTTGCTAAAAATACGGGTGCTTTGAATGTCGTTCCCATACACTTTGGAATGTTTGATGAGCTTTCTCCTGAAGGGCTCAACCTTCCAAACGTAGTCATTCCCAAAACATATCAAGAAATAGAAATAAAGTGAGGTAAAAAAT
This sequence comes from Eubacteriales bacterium, assembly GCA_045632545.1. GTDB lineage: Bacteria > Bacillota > Clostridia > Oscillospirales > CAG-272 > HGM12713. The sequence goes on from JAZQWY010000131.1 coordinate 411, forward strand.
GAAAGTAACCGATATAAAAACATTTGTGGTAGACTGCTTCCGCACCAACTGGGTATTTGTAAAGGTCTATACCGACGAGGGTATTGACGGTGTGGGAGAGGGCACTCTCGAATATAAAGAAAAAGCGCTTGTAGGCGCAGTAGAGCATATCAAGTCTTACCTTGTGGGTAAAGACCCCAGACAGATAGAGAAGCATTATCACGATATTTACCGTGACGCATACTGGCGTGGCGGTGCGGTGCTTATGAGCGCACTTTCCGCCGTGGAAATGGCTCTTTGGGATATCCTTGGAAAATCTCTCGGCGTTCCCGTATATCAGCTTCTCGGTGGCAAGGTAAACGAGGATTGCCGTATCTACGTCAACGGTTGGTTTGCAGGCGCAAAAGAGCCCGAGGAGTTTGGCGCGAAGGCTAAAGAAGCCGTCAAGCGCGGCGTTACCGCCATGAAATGGGACCCGTTTGGAAAAAGCTATCTTCAGATTTCAAATAAAGACCTTGATAAAGCGCTGAGGTGTATCGCGGCGGTGCGCGAGGCGGTTGGCGACGAGGTTGACCTCCTTATCGAGGCACACGGACGCTTTGACGTTCCGACGGGAATAAAAATAGCCAAGGAGGTTGAGCAGTTTAAGCCGATGTTCCTTGAAGAGCCCGTTCCGCCGAACAATATTGAGGCGCTTGAGGCTGTAAGAGCGAAATCGCCCGTTGCGATATCCGCAGGCGAAAGACTTTATACCCGTTTTGATTATAACGAACTTTTCCGCCGCCGTGCTTGCGACTATATTCAGCCCGACATTTCACACGCGGGCGGTATTATGGAGCTTAAAAAGATTGCGGCGATAGCAGAGGCAAATTATATTCCGTTTGCTCCGCATAACCCCTCGGGCCCCGTCGCTAACGCGGCAACACTTCAGTTGGCTGCTTGTTGCCCGAATTTCTGTATACTTGAAATTATGTACAGCGACGTTGATTGGCGCAAGGACGTAACCGACGAAAGCCTCGTTTACGAAAACGGAAGAATTAAGATAGGCGACCGCCCCGGACTCGGTATTGAACTGAACGAAGAGGCATGCCTTGAACATCCCTATGTTCCGCATACTCTCCGTCACTACACGGGAGCTCTCACCGATATAAGACCTGCCAAAACAGAGTTTTATTTCTAGAGGTAAAGAAAAATGTACAGATTGAAAGAAATCGGAAAAATAAAAACGAAAAAAGCCGCCGAGATATCATCGTCAAGACTCGGCATAGGATTTGAAAAGCTTGACAGAGATGCTTTCGATCCGGAGAAGGCTTACGACAAAATGAGCGAGATAGGCGTCAAATGGGTGCGCGTTCAATCGGGCTGGCAAAAGACCGAGCGCACAAAGGGCGTTTATGATTTCGCGTGGCTTGATTCGGTTGTGGATAACATTATCAAGCGCGGGATGATTCCTTGGATGTGTGTGTGCTACGGAAATGCCATCTATGGCGGCATGGCAGCGGAGGTATTCGGCGCGGTAGGCTGTCCCCCGATACATACAGAGGAGCAGATAGAGGCATGGCATAACTACTGCGTGGCGCTATCTAAGCATTATCTTGGAAGAGTAACTCATTTTGAGGTGTGGAACGAGCCAAACGGACAGCACTGCTGGAAGCACGGCGTAAGCGCCACGGAGCTTGGCGAGTTTACAATACGGACCGCCCGAGCGCTTCGTGAGGGAAATCCGTCGGCATATATTATCGGAGGCGCGGTTAGCAGAGTAAATATACTTTATTTAAACGAAGCCTTAAAAACCGGAATGGCGGACGAGCTTGACGCCATATCCTACCACGCTTACCATTTTGACGATCAAAGAATAAAGCCCGGTGTCAAGGCTTTGCGCGCGCTTATAGACAAGTATGATCCTACAATTGAAATCATACAGGGAGAATCGGGCGCGCAATCCCGTCCGTTCGGTAACGGAGCATTAAAGGTTGGAGCATGGACACCGAGAAAGCAGTGCAAGCATATGCTTCGCCACCTTATTACCGACCTTGGAATGGGCGTGAAATTCACATCGTATTTTTCGTGTATGGATATGATGGAAGCGCTTAAAGGAAAAGTCGGGGACAAAAGCAGTTATCAGGATTTTGGATATTTCGGAGTTCTTGGCGCGGAGTTTGATGAAAACGGAGTCGCTACGGGCGAATACCCGAAAAAGCCGTCGTTCTATACGCTTTCTTACCTTGCGTCTATCTTCGAGGGAAACATAACTGCAACGGACTTGCCAATTCTTGCGGACGTTGAAACGGCGCCCCATTGCGGCAATATTTCAACTGTTCCGTGGGGCGATATTGAAAGCTTTGGTTTCCGTTTGGATAACGGCTCGTTTGCTTATGCATATTGGTGCCCCGTAAACCATCTTACCACCGATCTTGAGAGCGCGGTTTCTTTTTACTGCGCGGATCTCGGTGACGTTACGCTTGTGGATCCTATGGACGGAACCGTTTATGAGATACCGCCCGAGATTATGACTAAGGATGAATTTGGCGGTGTAACGCTCAGCTTGCTTCCCATACGCGACTATCCACTGCTTTTAATTTTTGGAGGTATAAAATGAACAGAAAAACGGTACTTGTAACCGGTGCGTGTATTAATACGGGTGTCGCTATAGTTAGAAAATTTGCGCGTGAAGGGTATAACGTTATCTTCACCGGA
>JAZQWY010000132.1:0-7876 GCA_045632545.1 Eubacteriales bacterium
GCGTATTTATTAAGCTCTCCGTAAGCAGTGTGTTCAAGCGCTTCGAACAGCTTTTTTATGCCGAATTCAAGTCCCGACACGAAAAATCCAACATCAAGAGTACCACCTTCAAGGAAGGTGTCTCTCATAAGCGGCTCAGCGGCGAAATAGAGCTTCATACGGCTGATACGGATACAGCTGATAATGTTCAGAAGGTCTATCTTCGCTCTGACGAGGTCTACGATATACTCCACGCCTGTTCCCATGGCAAAATCGAGCATATCCTTGAAGCAAGCGCGGTCAAGGATAAGGTCTATCTGCTGGGGATTTGAGCTTGCGGCGAATGCGTCGAGCGCTTTGGGGATAGCCGCCGCCATATTTGTGGGCAGCTTGGAATAATTTTTGTCTCGAAGAGCAGCTTTCACAGTATCGGCGGGGACTGTGCCGAGGTCGAAAAGCATACCCGAGGGATCAACTCCGCGGCTCGCGCACTTTATGAGAGCCTTTATATTGTTGCAATCATAGGGGTAACGCAGAAAATCGATTACGGGAAGCCCTTCGCACATTCCCGACATATCGTCATACGCCTTTTTCAGAACAGAGAGCAGAGTTTCCTCAACGAGAGCGCTCTGCGTGTTGCCCTCCTCTCCGTATACGGTATCAAAGCCGAATTCGGATAGCGACGCTATAATATCCGATGAGCTTTTTGCATCAAGCAGGTGTTCTATCCTCTCGCTGCTCATCACCGAATTTTCAAGGGCGCGGACTCTTGCCGAGCTGTATAGGAAATCGGTATCTTTGTATTTGATCGCCATAAGTGTAAACACCTTTCGTTATTCATTATCGAACAAAATATGGCTCACACGCGCTTCAAGAGAGGGGCGTGTTTGTTCAAAGAGCATTGAGAGAGAGCTGTTTATCTCCATGCTTCCGCACCTAACGATAAGTCCGCCGTCTATATTAGCTGGGGTGGGGCATACTCGTACCTTTGAGATGATATCGGCTCCGTTCTTGCCCACGAGACGGCGACGCAGGCTCTCTATCAAAGACTTGCCGTGCTTATCGAGATCGCGCTGACAGAGGAGAATCTCGTAGCTATCTACCACGGGTATATCCTCCTCGCCGTATACCTCGCGGCTTACCCTCTCGTCCTCGAGCTGTTTCATAAGCACCGAGACGAGCATAGAGGTGAGAAATTCCAGATATTTATCGTCGGAAAGGAAGGTCAGTTCCTTTTTCGCCGCCTCAAAAGCCTTGTCGATAAGGTCACTTTTCGCGGCGAGAGCGAGATTGCGCTGTTCCATAGCGGAGGCGGATCTCGCTCGTGTCACCACGGTTGCCGCCTCGCGCTCAGCGCGCTCCTCTATCTCTCTCTTTATCTTTTCCGCCTTTTGCTTATATTCAGCGGCTATTCTCTTGCATTCGGAATCAGCCTCGGCAAGTATTCTCTGCGCGTCCTTATTCGCTTCGGCGATAATTTTATCGGTTATTTTGCTTAAACCTGTCATTATATCCTCCATTGCCGCGAACGGCTTTATTTTTGTTCCTTGGCAAACTTATTATTTGTAAAGGAGAACGAGAAGGAGAGATACGAGAACAGCAAAGATCGCGTATGTTTCAACGAGAGCCGCGGAGGTGATAGCTTTACCTACCTCTTTAGGTCTCTTTGCGATAAGATTTACACCCGCGACCGCAACCTTAGCCTGCTTGATAGCCGAATAGTATCCAACTACTGCGATGGGAAGGGAAGCCATAAGGAAGTAAGCGCCCTGAGCGACCGAGAGCTGCAGTACGTTTCCGCTGAGTATACCCATTTTGAAGAGAATGAGGAAAGCGGTGATAAGTCCGTAGATGCCCTGAGTTCCGGGGAGAGCCTGAAGAATAAGCGCCTTGCCGAATTTTGTGGGGTCCTCGGAGAGCATACCCGCGGCAGCCTCGCCAACGAGACCGACGCCCTTGGCACTTCCCATACCTGCAAGACCTGCCGCAATACCCGCACCAAAAAGAGCAAGATTGTTACCTGTAAAGATAAGATTAAAAAGTTCACCGAAAGTCATAATTTTTCTCCTTTGAAAATCGTAGTTTTATTGTTCATTTGTATATTTGTCCGAGGGGAGCGCAGGCTCGAAGGGTCTGCCGCCGTCCTCGTAAAATTTATTGAAGAATTCTATATACTGCAGACGAGAGGTGTGCACGAAGGTTCCAAGGACATTGAGAGCTATATTGAGCAGATGTCCTATAAGGAAGGCTATTATAAGACCTATAAATCCGCCGACAGTAGGTCCGCCCATCGTTCCAATAATATTTACCACCTGCGCGATAACGCCTGCCGCAAGTCCAAGAGCGAGAATTCGCGAATATGACAGAAGGTCTGAGACGTAGCTGATAAGGTCGTATAATCCAAGCAGTCCCTTGAGAAGCTTCATTATTATATTTTTTTCGTTTCTTCCGTGGGTGAGTACTATAAGCGCCACGGCGGCGATAGTTACCCAAAGCCCCACCGAGGGGAGCAGTACGAGCAGACCGATACCCGCGAAGAGCAACCAATATGCTCCGATGTCGAATATCGCGTCAAGCACTTGTCCTTTTTTGCAAAGAATATAGAAATTGACTGCCATTCCAGCGATAAGGTGTACCGCGCCCACGCCGAGGGATACAAACAAAAATCCCATCGGGTTTTGAAGCGGGTCAAAGAGCAGAGCCACGTTAGGCGCGGCAGAGCCGAGCAAGGCGAGATTTGGAAGCTCCGCTTCGGGAATACCTATCATATTTCTCATAACCGCCAGCGGTAGGTCTCCAAAATACGCTCCGAAAAGTACGCCGCCTATAATACATGCGATACCGCAATAACCGAACATAAGCAGGAAACGCTTCATGCTCTCGCCGGGGTGCATAAATCTCACCGCCGCGAAGCAGATGACCGACAAAAGTAAGCCGTAGCCCGCGTCAGCGAACATAATACCGAATATTATGAAGTAGAAGATACTCATAATAAACGTCGGGTCAAACTTGCCGTATGCGGGGTAGGAATACATTCCAAGTACCCACTCGAAGTTTTTCGCGTAGGCGTTGTTTTCGAGTAGTATGGGGGGATTGTCCTCCTCCGTTGGATCTTCCATATCGTAAGCGCATTCAAATCTGTCAAGAGCGTCGCAGACCTTTGAGTGAGCCTTCGCGGGTACCCAACCGTTTATTATGACGGTGGAGCCAGACCGAAGCAGCTTTTGCTTGTTCAGCGCGGCGGTTAGCGAGGTCTGCTCGATGTCGTAGAGCACTTCGACCGAGGTGATGTTATCTGCAAGTCCTGTCAGCTTACCCGTAAGCGCCTCGTATTCATTTTCCAGCGCCGCTATTTTTTTGTTCAGCGCCGCTATATATTCCGTTGCCGTCTTATCAATTCCGTTAAAGGTGAGACGGGCAAAGCCGTATTTTGAGAGCACCTTCATTACCGCGTCGCCGTCCTGACGGTGAAATACAAGAGCCACGTATATGCCCGAGGTATCGGAGTATACGTTGTCCGCCACAGAGCCTGCGGCATATAGCTCGCGCCCGATAGTATTCAAGTCGCTTCCCGCTGGAAGTACGCCGAGCACTATCTCGGTACGCGCCGTCTCTGTCATGCCGAGGGGAAGGTCGTAGTCTACCCACGGAGCCGCTGCCGCCTTTGCCGCGGAGAGCTTGTTTATCTCATTTTTGATTTCATTCTGCCGTGTGATCGCTTGATTTGCCGCGTCCACCGTAAAGCGAGCCTTGTCGGCGTATCCGTCCGTGACGAACTTGTCCTTTTTTACGTTGATTTTCTGCTTGAACAGGCTCTTTTTTCGGTGGGTGTATACGTCCAGAATATTTATAGCGTCGTTTATCCTCGCGATGCTTCCCTCAAGCTCTGCTCTTTTTGCGTCACAGTTTATCTTTTGTAGCGGAAGTATCTTGGCGGTATCCGCTCCCTCCGCCGCTTCTATTTCGACGCACTTCAGATTCATAAGCCTTCGTATCATCGTTTCGGAATCGTCGGCATAAGCGAACACCGTCAGCTTTTTCATTAAGCTTACTGACATTCTTTCATTATTCCTCCGATGATATATCTTACCGCCTCGCGCATATGAAGATTAGCCTCGCCGACGGTCTGCTTTGACTCGTCCGTTGCGGCTTCACGGCTTTTGAGAATGGTCTCGTCAGCCTTCTCGCGAATGAGCGCGAGTTTTTTTTCATTCTCCGCAGTTACACGGCGCTCGGTCTCCTCACAGAGTTGTTTACCGAGAGCCTCAGTATCTCTGACGCGTTTCTTTGCTTCTGCCGAAGCCGACGCGCGAATATTCTCCGCCGTTTCTTCAGCTGCCTTGATTTTTAGGATAGCTTCCTTTGACAAAATTCCACCGCCTTTCAGGGGGTATATATAATTGAAGTAATTATACCATATTTTTCCGAGAGTTTCAATAGTTTTTTGACAGTTTTACCCAAAAATATTATTTTAATTGATTTTCAATATTTATTTTTACCCAATCTGTAGCCACGAGAGCAAATATGTTTTTTCCATTTAACATAACAGACCGATATTTTGAGGAAAATTTTGGATTATCAACGCCGAGCTCTCTTGCTAAAGCCGACAGAGCCTGTTTTGGGGGAAATAGAGATTCGGTATCCGTCCGCCATATCTGAGCGTCCTCGAAGCGGGATAATATTCTATTTCTGCCCTGCGATAGGGTGACTTTAGCGAGGATACAGATAAGTTCGTCCGAGCTATACGTCACCTCAGCCTCAAACGAGTATAGCTGTCGGCGAAAATTTATATCCGTAATTGGCGCTTCTCTGCATATTAGGGGAAAAAGCTCGGTCTCACACCACGTCTCGCAGTTATCCGCCACAGACCGATAAAAAGACGTTAGAGACGCGCGCTCCTCAAAGCAGGGAAGTGACGCCGAAAATCTGAGCAGCTCGTTTCCGCCGAAAATAAAACGTCGGCACCGCTTAGTATATGTATACATCGTAACTCCTATCACAAGTTTTATTACAATATATGATATACCAAGCGGTGCCGTTATATTCCGTGTCTCAATTCATAAGGTCGGCATCAAGAGTGAACATTTTGTTTATTGACGATAATAGCTCGGGATAATCAGAGAGGTCAAGTGAAGCGTCGGTCAGCCTTGCCGCTTCGGCGAAGGCGGTCTTGAGCAGCCCCGTATCGTCGCAGAGCTGAGCCAGCTTAAAGCGGACGCCGCCACTCTGTCTTATATCTTGAGAATCGTTTCTGTGTAAAAAGTCACCGGGGCCTCGCATTTCAAGGTCCTTTTCCGATATGGCGTATCCGTCGTAGGTTGTTCTCATAATGTCAAGGCGTTGTCCCGCGTTGCCCTCGGAGCTGTCAGAGACGAGGATACAATAGGATTTTCTTTTGCCTCTGCCCACGCGGCCTCTGAGCTGGTGGAGCTGGGCAAGCCCGAAGCGCTCGGCATTTTCGATTATCATAAGAGAAGCGTTCGGTACGTTTACTCCTACCTCAATGACTGTGGTTGAGACCAAGATATCGGTTTCGCCGTCGGCAAATCGCTTCATAACGGCTTCCTTGTCTGCCGATTTCATCTTGCCGTGCATATATTCCACCCTGAACGAGCCGAAGGTCTCGGATATCTGCTGTGAGAATTCCACGGCGGTCTTTATAGGCGTTCTTATCCTGATATTTCCATCGCTGTCGATGTCGCCAACGTCAATGTCTCCTAAAGAATCCTCGTCGGTCTCCTCGACCGCGGGGCATACGATATACACCTGTCCGCCTTCCTGTATCTGCTTCGCGATAAAATTATTCAGACGCTGACGGTAGCTCTCGTCTACCACGAAGGTGTCTACCCTCTGTCTGCCCGGGGGCATCTGGTCGATGAGCGAAAGGTCAAGGTCGCCGTAGAGCGCCAGAGCCATGGAGCGCGGAATAGGCGTTGCGCTCATAACGAGTACATGGGCGTTTTGGCTCTTGTCGGAAAGCACGGCGCGCTGATTAACGCCGAAGCGGTGCTGTTCGTCGGTGACCACAAGCCCGAGGTCACAAAAGCGCACACCCTCTGAGAGCAGAGCCTGAGTTCCTATAACTACGTCGGCGCGCTCATCTGCATTACCTGAGGAAATAGATTCGTATATCTTCAGCTTCTGCGCTTTTTTTACCGAGGACGTGAGAAGCTGACATCTTATGCCGAGCGCCGACAAAAGCTCACTAAGGTCGTTGTAATGCTGTATCGCTAAAATTTCCGTGGGCACCATAAGCGCCGCCTGCTTGCCGTTTTTAACGGCAATATATATTGCCGCCGCCGCGCATATGGTTTTTCCGCATCCAACGTCACCCACCACTATTCGGCTCATCGCCGTGTCTCTTGCCATATCTTTCCTTATTTCCTCTATCACGCGCTTTTGCGCCGAGGTAAGGTCATACGGAAGCAGGGCGAGCAGTGGGGAAATATCTCCGCTGGGACAGGGCGGGGCAAGGGCGGCTTGGCGCTTTACCTTGGTCAGCGAAAGACCGAGGGCGAAGGTAAAAAATTCGTCGAATATCAAGCGCTTTTTCGCCGCCGCCAGCGAGACGTAGCTTTCGGGGCGGTGTATGTTTTTTATGGCGTAAGACAGAGTGCAGAGCGAATTTCTCATTCTTATATCCTCGGGCAGAGGGTCTGTCATAGCGCTTAGATTTGTCGCAGCGAATACCGTGCCGAGATCCTTGGATATCTGCCTTTGCGATATACCGTCCGAGAGGTGGTAGACCGACGTGAGCGGCGGCAGCATGGCGTCCTCGGTGTATGGCTCGTAAGCGGGGGAGGACATAGAGTAATTCTTGGATTTTTTCTCCACCTTGCCGAAAAATCTGAACTGTGTCCCGGGGGTGAATATACTTTTTAGAAAATTCTGATTGAAATAGACTATTTCGCAGATTCCGCTGTCATCATAAGCGCGGAATTTGAGCAGAGAGAGCCGACCCTTAAGTGTTGCTACCTTGGGCTCTGTGGCAACTGTGAGAATGACGGCGTTCTTCACGTCGGGTTCTGTATCGCAAAGCAGCTTTATGTCCCCTCTGTTCTCATACCGTCGTGGGTAGTGAGTCAGAAGGTCTTCTACGTTATATATTCCAAGTCTGGCGTACGCCGAAGCCTTTGCGGGACCCACGCCGTAAAGCGATTTTATGCCTGTGGTCATATCAAGCGCCATAACTTTCTCCTCTCTGTCTGTGTAAATGCTATAAGTGTATTATATCTATTATACCACTTTAACAAAAGCCGTGTCAATAAGGTTGTTTTTGTTTATAAGAAGCAGAGTGTAGTGTTTATAAAAAGCAAAGTCGAGGAGCTTGTTTGAAAATATTTACAAAGTAGATGATTTTTCATATTGACAATTAGAAAATGGTGATGTATAATGGTAGAGAATTAGAAAAACTCGGAGGTTATCTATAAAATGAAAAAGATATTAGCTATAATTCTTGCCGTTATGATGCTTTTTGCTGTGGTTTCCTGTAAAAAAGATAATGCGGGTGACAATAATAATGACGACGGTGACGACAAATCCAGCGAGATTTACGTTTACGCAGATGCCAACACAGGCGATACTTTTGAGTACATTATCAACGAGGACGGCGTATACGAGATCACAAGCTTCAGTTCCAAGAATAATACTCCGCACAAGGTCGAGATCCCTGCTGAGATAAACGACGTTGAGGTGAACGGAATTGGAAAACAAGCATTTAAGGTCAATAATCAGATTAGCGAGATAGTTATTCCCGAGTCGATAGTTTATATCGGCGATTGGGCTTTCTTCGGTTGCAGTTATCTTACGTCGGTAATGATTCCAAACTCGGTTAAGGAGATAGGCATAGGCGCCTTTGACGGCTGTACCTCGCTTAAGACGGTCAAGCTTTCCGAGA
>JAZQWY010000133.1:0-30477 GCA_045632545.1 Eubacteriales bacterium
AATCGTTTTTATTATTGTATCTTTGCAATCTCCCCAAACAGAGGGAAGTTTTTGAATATCATCAATATCAGGAACACAATGATATTGGTGGGCAGGATTGTTACACTTCAATAAACTACTTTCTCTAATTGCTCCCCACAAGCCATGTTCGTATTGAGAATCGTAATCATAAAGTAAATCATACAAGTCTTTTTCTCCAACATCAATCGCTTTTTCTCGTATACCAATATTATCAAAATAACGCAAATCCATATTGAGAAAATCTTCACGAGTGTATTCACCTATTAAAGCCTCTAAATAGGGATAATTAAGATGATTTTTTTCTTCCGTTTTTCCTTTTTCACGGTCTTTTTGAACTATTAATTTTATTTTACCTATTCCGTAATATTGAAATTCCGTCCAAATGTCTGTATGCTCGCCTTCGTGCTTTATGAGATATTTCATCATTATGTAGTTTTCTACTATACTTCTGGCAATTGAACGTCCCGAAATTTCGTTATATAATGAATGCTTCACTAATTCGTTTAATCTTTTATACGAATAAATAGCTATGCTTGATAACACCAACAATTTATTATTCAATGGCTGTGTTTTTACTAATTCGTTGTAATACTGAAAAACCGTATGGACTTTTCCTATAAATTCAGTTGTATCCACAGTTTCTTCCTCCAATTTAATATAGAAACAATCACACTCTGTGCTTTGACTTACTATCTCCCAAAAATTTTTAAGATAACTGTTGTTATCAATTTTCATAACATCACTAAGCACCACCATTTCAGATGCCCTGATTGTCGGGCGAATCATACGCATCTCAATATCATCATGAGATAAAAATCTATATCGATCAAGCAATTGAATCGTTTCTTGTGGCATAACCATTCTACCAGACTTTATATCATGAAAAAGAACCACATATCGTATATCCGTAGCTTTATTTGTTTGATGGTCGCTTAATTCTCCTATAATATCAAGCAACTTGTTTAATCGTTCTTTCGTTGGCGTAGTTGCTTGAAAATATTTATTAAAGGAAGGGGAAACTGATATGGTCGTAATGCACGTTAAAGGATAAAGAATTTCTGGTTTTATATAAGAAGCTAAATAAGAGAAAAAACTATCTTGTTTGTCTTCTGTCATTTTTAGAATTTCCGACCACGCAGGAGCTTGTAAATTGGGTTCTATTTTTAGCAGTTTATCCACAATGAATAAACATTTGTTTATAGCTTCCTTTCGTTCGTAACTATCAATTATTAAGCCAATCCATAGATATTCAGGTAGTCTTCCTGAAAACCAAGAAAGGTCTTTGCTTAAAGGTGTCATAAATTCATTCCACGGAGAAATTAACACGCCTTTTTTTATTTTATAATCAGATAATTTGAAATGATCCATAATAACCTCAATCGTTGTAAAGTATTAAAACACATTTTCAAGCGGTTGCCAAGCGTCGTCGGACATATCCATAGAAAATACCGTGTTATTGATATACAATTGATTATCCTTATCACGTACAAATCCCCATTGGATGCCTTGCTGTGCAGCATAGTCCTTGAAAGCGTTAAATTTGTTTTCGATCTGGTCATCGATATTCTTATTCTTGCCTTTGCTTTCTCCGCCTTTGGTTTCGATAATCCAAATAGTGCCGTCTTTCTTTTTTACGATATAATCGGCATAGAACAGCCATTGGTGACGGAGTCCGTCAATGTAGACGATAGAAAAATACTGCTGACCGGAATCGCCGTTTTTATAAACCCATTCAATATCATCACGCTTTTCACAATGCTGTTCAAAGAGCATTTCCGAGGTGCTACGAACAACGCTGGTTGCGAAGCCCGAAGTGTAGCCGTGATAAGCATTTGAAAGATACTCAACTTCATTTTTCACGTTAGGATCATATTTGAAAAAGTCCTGTTCGGGAATATGAAATACAGTAGTCTTGGGTTTCAAAACAAAGCTCATTTGTTCTGCCATACCTGTGGTAACAGCACGGAAATCTTGTTTCAGCTTATGCTCGTTATTGATAACGAAAGCGTAAAACTCTCTTGTATCGAGAGCGACAAGATTTTTGGACATATTACCGCCCTTACGGAAAAGTCGTTCCAAAATCGTCTTGACTTTTGCCGTCTGCATACTAATAGCGGATTTAATTGCATCAACGCTATGAAGCAGGTAGATACCGTGTTTATGTGTATCTACCGCTTTCTTTGTAGACAGATAGTTATCGCTCGTTGCAACGGATGCAGTACGGACGAACATACCTTCAAGGACTTGTCCACGGATATTCGTGCCGAACACATAGCCTGCATCGGCAAGCAACATTTGATTCTGCTTTTTATCGCTACCAAGCTTATATTTTGCGACAAGACTATCGTAGAGCTTATTCAAAACCTCACGTTCGCCAAGACCTCCAAAATCAAGGTCACGCATTTGCTTTTCAAGCGTAAAGGTTTTGCATTTTTCTTTCAGGAAAAGGCGACGAGTTTCATACGCCTTATCAATACTTGCAAGCAGACCGGCTTTATACTTTTCGTCAAAAGTATAAACGTAGCAGAAATCAAGCAAATCATCGTCATAATGCTTTGCCTCGGGCATTCTGCGAATACGACCAATCGTCTGAATTTCGAAGCTCTCGCTCATACCTTCACGGAGCTTGACAAGGATTTTCGCCCTGGGACAATCCCAACCCGTACTGATAGCCTGTTTCATCAGAAGAAAAACAGGGGTGGCATCGTTGTCCGTAAGATTGTCGGGCAAATCCTTTTTGTCTTCGCTCATCCACTTGGATACCATACCGTTGTCGTATGTATAACCCATAGACTCCAACTTTTTCTCAACCGCTAAAATAGTTTCGGGCTGTGCGTTCGGGAATTGAATTAAAACGAGAGGACGGATATTTTTGCCGAGCGCAGTATAATGGCTTGCGATATTTTGGCGTTTTTCATCGGCAAGGTCGAGTAGGCAATCGTAATCGTCGCCAACCTCCATGCCTTCGGTAATGCCTTCGTTTACATAAAGGGCTTTTGTAATCAGCCCTGCGTTTATGACATCGACTTCGTCGATTTCAAAATACTCAAAGCGTTTATTTTCGATAGCAGTAGCACTTACACGAATAATGTTCTTTGCGGAAAAGGCATCAATAATGGTTTTCGCCTTTGCGGTGTTGTTTGAATGCTCCTCGTCGATAATAACGATAAATTCGGTATTGTTACGATGAGCCTCGGCAATACGGTCAAACAAATTCTTCTTTTCGCCATCACGCAACGAGGTATTATCTTTTTTGGTTACCAATTCCCAGTTAATGAACGTGGTGCTTTCCGCAGGGAAACCGCCTTGCAAAGCGTCAAAAAGATTTTGCGTATGGCGGTGCGGTGCAAATTTACGCATCTTCTTGCGACTTTGCTCCTCAAGGTCGCCCTTGCCCGGACAGAGCCAAATGAAAGCAGCGTTGCTGTTAATTTTAGTAAGGTATTCCTCGACAAAATCAATAAGAATAATCGTTTTACCCGATCCTGTGGGGGATTTTACGGTAATCGTTTGCTTGCTGTTGCTGTCGGCAACGAGGTCTATGAGCTTGAGTACAGCTTTTTCTTGAAAATCAAATAAATTGATTGCAATTCCTCCTACCATGATTCACCCACCTCCTTGAGTTCAAAATTAAAGTAATAGTCGGGGATAATATAAATATCCGTATTAGCAAACAAGTCGCATTGCTCGGTTGTAAAAAGAACGTTTTTAGAAACGTACAGGGCTTTGACATCGGGATAATTCGCCCAATTTGCTTGAAGCTCGTCCGCTTCTTCGTCGCTCATAACCATAATGTAATTGCTGCCGTCAATTTTAACGCCATGTTCAAGCTGAATCATTTCCGTCATGTGTTCCAAGAGAACATCGGACAAATATTCCTCGTCTCTCGACACAAAAGCGGTTTTATAATACTTGAGGTTTGCAGGAATTCCTTTTGTGTTACCAAAGCCTTGAATTACATTTTTAATTCGCGGATAAGTTTTTTCTTCACAAATAGAGTTTTCATTGTTCGTACACAATATAAATTTGCGAGTACCATTATCTTCACTGTTTAACTCTAAAACAGCGTGAGCGGTACTTCCGCTTCCCGCAAAAAAGTCTAAAACTGTAATATCGTTACGCTCAAAATAATTCAGAAATTGCTTTATAAGTTTTACGGGTTTTTTGCCGCTATTGAAAGGAACACCGCCTTCATGTCTTATGTTTCCGAAGTCGCCAGCCATATCATAGAAATTAGGAATAGGAGAAACCTTTTGTGAACCATCATCAAGTTTATCTACAGGAACACCTTGATAATACTTACCTTTTGTAGCCTTTTCTTGTTTCGGCCCCGTAAAATAGCGATAATCGTATTGGTCATCACCAATATCGTAAACTTTGTATAAGACGCCTAACCCATCAATAGCCTTTCTTCCGTCCAAATAATCTCTAAAGAAACGCCCTGAAGAGTTGCCATTCAAGATAGTTCCCGTTGCCCAAACTTCTTTTAGCCCTTCCTTAAAGCCACTTTCGTGTTTTACAATTTTATACTCATTCGGTTGGAATATAACTACTTTTTTGTTGCCTAATACAATTTCTTGACCTTGAGAAAGTTCCTCGATTGAATAAATAAATTTATCATAATCGTAATCTTCTGGTTTTATATAGGGTTGCGTAGCTTCGGATTTCCTATATATTAAAACTTGCTCAATTTCCTTATGATATTTCATATCGGACTTAAGAGTTTTTTCTGGATATCTGACTTGAATATAATCTGTTTTCTCGTAGTTACCTTCGCCAAATATTTCATCACATAACATTTTTAATTGAGAAGCTTCTTTATCGTCTATGCTAATAAATATAAATCCATGTGGTGCTAATAAACTTTTGGCAATATTTAATCGAACAGACATAAAGGACAGCCATTTGCTGTGTCGAAAAGAATCATTTGCATCAACATAGTTGTCATCATAAATAAAATCTTCTTCACCCGTATTATAAGGGGGATCAATATAGATTAAGTCAATAGCCCCCTTGTGCGTTTTTTCCAAGAGATAAAGACTATGCAGATTATCTCCTTCGAGCAAGAAGTTGTAGGGTTTATCAGGATCAACTGAAATTTCACGCTCTAATACTTCCTCAAATACGGGAATGCTGGTTTGCATAGCAACATCGACATTTTCCTCGTGCTGCTCCCATACAAGTCCGTACTTTTTTGAAATGAGCGCGTTGGCAATCTCACCGAGGGCAATGAGCATCTCATCATCGGTTTTATGTTCTTCTTTGATTTTATCTAAAAACGCAAGCATACGCTGACGCTTTAACTGTGAAAGGTTTGGCATATCTTATTCCTCGCAAAGCTTTTTATTTAATTTATCGAGAAGGTAAATCTGAATAGAAAAGAGATACCATGATATTTTCTCGGGTGTTTCGATGCACAAGGTGGCTTCATTTACATTTAAGACCAAGTCGGCAATCGCAATATTAAAATCCGTAAAATGATGTTTCCTCAAAATATCAATCGCCTTTGAACGATCAAACATTCCCGATAGGAAGTTTTGTATCTCTTGAATATCGTTGCGTAGTTGATTTATTTCATATGCTTTTTGTATTTCCTTAGATGTCATTTTACTCACCTACAATTTCCATAATATCGTCAAAAGAGCAGTCTAAAGCAACGCAGATCTTCATAAGAGTTTCTGCGTTTACATTTTCGCCCTTGTTCAATTTGTTGAGAGTATAGCTACTCAAGCCTGCCATTTGAACAAGGTCTTTTTTCTTTATATCCTTGTCAATTAAAAGTTTCCATAGCCTTTTGTAACTGATCGCCATAATAACGCTCCTTTTACAAGTATTCGATAAAATCATTATAGCATATATCGCAAATAAAATCAACGCAAAATTGCAACTTCGCTCAGTTTTGCTCTAAAATAATTTGCTTGAATAAAATTTTTTCGGGAAATTTTCGTTTCAGGGTGGTCACTTGTCTCAAAAAACTGCTTTTACATAAGTGAGGGAAAAATTTTCTCATTAGGGTGTCCACCTCAACTAAAAACCGGCTTTTATAATAGTAAAGAGATAAATTTTCAATTAGACCGTGTACTGATCGTGAAAAATCGGCTTTTACAATAGTGAGGGATAAAATAAAAATTCACCCCTCTTAAGTCCTGTAAAACAATAGGAGATAAAAATGCGAAACAAAAATTTCTTTATGTTGCCCAATCGAATATTCTCGCTTGGATTAAAGCCGAAGGAATTTGCCGTCTACTGTTGCCTTATCCGCCATAGCGACAGAGAGAAAAACAGTTGTTTTCCGTCAAGGCGCTTGATCGCACAGGAATGCAATATGGATAAGAAAACGGTAGACTCGGCAATCAAGGGCTTGGCAGAACGGGAGCTTGTGAAAAAGGTCTGCCGACAACGAGAGAACGGAACACAGACAAGTAATCTCTATTATATCCTCAAGAAAATAGAATAGCGTAAAATTTGTATCGGTATAGTGTAAGATTTTCGTAGCACTAACAAGACACAGGAGAACAAGAGAATTACAACAGAAAAGAAAGAATATATAGGCAATCGTTAACGCATCGGAGTGCCGAAAAATCAAAGATAGATAACCTATCGCAACACCCCAATAGTAAGCGAATATTCCACAAGCAAGAACGAGCGCGGAATGCCAAATTAAATTTTTTCTTTTCTGCCGTAACCAAGTCCTTTGATAAGGATAATCAAACGGAAGATTTAAAATTGAATAGTAGCCTTGAAAGCCACGAGATGTGCCAAGGTTTTTTGAAAAGAAAGTTCAAGGTAAGGTAAACACCCTACCCCTACCGAGAATGCTGCAAAAGGCACGCCTTGTAGCAAGGATTTTTATCTTAAAAAGCCCAATCACAACAGCGTTTTTGAAGAAGAAAACTCGTGGGTAAGGTAAATGCCCGTCCGAGATGAGAACGGTGCAAAAAACGCTGAGCGTTCGGGCGATTTTTGCCCCAAAATCGAAGATAAATGGCAAGGATAAGGAAGTATGCGAAAAACAAGCAAACCGCCTTGTCGGGCGAAATTCAGGGACAAAGAAAAACACGGCACAAACCAAAAAGCTCTCGATTTTCGCAGGGTCGAAAATCAAGCAGGTTAAAGAGTCGGTGCCGTAAACGGCTCTCGACTCGGCTCACAACGGACGGCAAACGCCGACCGTGTAAGGGGTTTCCGCACTTTCGCACTCCCGAAAAAGTGTGGGTCGGTTTTCTCACTATGGGGGCGGTTAGGGTGTCGTAAATATCAAAAACGCCCTATTTATAAAGCAAAACATAGGTGCTGTAATAGGTGTCAAATCCCAAAAAACAAGATAAGGAGATGAAATTATGGATTTTATGAAAAATTGGAATATTGAAGAATTGAAAAGAAGATACGAAAGAAGAATGAAAAGATTAGAAGAAGAAAATGATAATACTTCCCGTTATGCAATTGGATATGCGTATAAGGTTGACGGAGTAATATATCCCGTGTGCGCCTACTTTCCGATGGAGAATTTTGATGAGGCTGACGAGAAAATTAAATACCTTATTTCAGGAGGCAAAAAGTGAAAAAGAAATCGAAAATTTTTCAAAAAAGTGCTGGACTTTTAACACGATTTTTGGTATGTTGTGGTTGAGTCCTATTCGGTTGAATTTTCAAGAGCGACACTTCGCTCGAAAGGAGAAATAGAAGTATGAAAACAACCGAAATAAATAAAAATTTAATAACTGCTCTTTACTGCCGTTTGTCCCAAGAGGATGAGCAGCAAGGTGAATCCAACAGCATCACCAATCAGAAATTGATATTGCAGAAGTATGCCGAGGAACACCGTTTCCCAAACATCCGCTTTTATATCGACGATGGATATTCGGGTGCGAACTTCAACCGCCCGGATTTCAAAAGACTCATGGCTGACGTGGAAAGCGGAAAGGTCGGAATCGTTATCGTAAAAGACCAATCCCGACTCGGCAGAGATTACTTGCAGACGGGAATGCTGATGGAGATAACCTTCCCACAATACGACGTGCGATTTATTGCCGTAAACGATGGTGTGGATAGCATCAACGGAGTAAGCGATTTTTCAGGAATCAAAAATTACTTCAACGATTTCTATGCCCGTGACACGAGCCGAAAAATACGAGCCGTACAGAAAGCCAAAGGCGAGCGTGGCGAAAGAGTCGGAACGACCATACCATACGGATACTTAAAAAATCCCGAATACAAGGGCAATCAAAAGGAACACCCATTGCTTATAGTCGATCCCGAAACCGCACCCATTGTAAAACGGATATTTGAAATGTACGCAAGCGGAATAGGTATCGTAAAAATCTGTGATATTCTCTCAAAAGAGAAAATCATATCGCCAAGCGTTTATATCTTCCAACGGACAGGCGGTAGAATCGGTAAACCCGACCTCACACGACCTTATCATTGGGCACAGAACAGCGTTCGCAAGATGCTATCCAATCAAGAGTATGTTGGCGATACCGTGAATTTCAAAACCTATACAAAATCCAACAAACTCAAGAAAAGACTGAAAAACTCACCCGAAAATATCCTTGTTTTTAGGGATACGCATGAAGCGATTATTGACAGAAAAACATTTGAAATAGTCCAACGGCACTTTGCAGGACGGAAACGCCCCGATAAGCAAGGCGAGATGGACAAGTATGCAGGTTATCTCTTCTGCGGTGAATGCGGAAAACGATTATATCTCCATAGATCAAAGTCGTTTGACGAATCTAAGAATAACTTTATGTGTGGTGGATACCAAAGCCGAACAACCGATTGCACCTCGCATTATATCCGTGAAAGCGTGCTTGATGAAATCGTACTGCGGAATCTTCGTCAGGTAACTGAATTCGCAAGAGAACGTACCGAGGAATTCTACGCAATGGCAACCGCTAACGGCGAAGCTGAAGCAGAGAGATTTTACAAGGCAGCAGAAAGAGAAAAACAACAGCTTGAAAAGCGTATCAAGGAGCTTGACAATATCATCCGATGCTTATACGAGGATAGAGTCTGCGGAAGAATCACTCCCGAACGCTACGATACAATGGCAAGTGGATACGAGCAAGAGCAAACTACGCTAAAAGAAAAGCTGATATCCGTGAATAACGGTATCAGCGAGATGGATATGCGAGAAAGTTGCATCAGGGAATTCATTGCAAAGGCAAAGCAGTATATCGAGATGCCTACGCTCACGCCCGAATTGCTACGAGTGTTTATCCGTAAAATAGAAGTCTTTGAAAAGATGGAAAAATACTCAAGGAAAGTCGGCAATCTCATCAATATCCACTATGCATTACAACTTCCCGAACAAGACGGAATGCCGATGCTTAAGATGCTACTTCCAAGCAATATGAGAGAAACTGCGTAAGAAAGCAGTACACGGAAGGCAATTTGCCTTCCGTGTACATACCGCCCCAAATTCTCCGTTAAGAACACAACGGAAATAGCGCGGGTGTTTTGTTGCTCTAAGTTTGCTGAAAAATAATTGTAGATAGTTTTCATAGAATTATTTTAGCCTAAGGGTAAATTATTTTTACCTTTAGGCTTGATTTGTTTGAAAAAGTATGGTAAAATGTATACATAATCGTAATAGAGGTGTAGCTGTGAGTATCGGAGAAAAGATAAAAAGGTTAAGAACTGAAAAATTTATGACACAGTCGGAGCTGTCGGGCGGAGTGATTACAAGAAATATGCTCAGCAGTATAGAGAACGGCACGGCGCTTCCGTCCCTTGCCACCCTGAAGCATATATCCTCAAAGCTGAACGTTCCCGCGGGATATCTGCTTGCTGAGGGAGACGACGAAGCTATATACATAAAGCTCACCGAGATAGCGAATATAAAAAACGCATATCTTTCGCGGAATTACAAGATATGCAGGGATATGTGTATCAATACGGATATAGAGCGAGACGATGAGGTGAATCTAATACTTGCCGAATGCTCGCTAGCTTTGGGAATAGAGAAGTTTGAGGAGGGAATGCTTAGAAATGCCGTGTCATACCTTGACGAGGCGATAGAGATATCCTCAAAAACCATTTACAATACAGATCATATCCGCGCCATAGCGGCGGCATATTTCAGGTATATGAGACGTATATCGGCAACACTTTCATCTGACGTTATAGACGAGTATGCGACCGAAATATATTCGGCTATGTTAGATGAGTTTTCCCGATATTCTGTGGCTTTTGACGCTTTGGAGGATGAAAATATCGAGATGACGAGGTATCTTGCTGCGTCTCTCGAGGAGGGACAGCCATATGAGCTGCATATAAGCGCAAGAATGGATATGAGGGATGGAAGATATGAGGAGGCATACCAAAAGCTCTATCTTATACTCATAAATCCATATAAGATACAGGAGCCGCTGATGTACTTTGTTTTCTGCGACCTTGAGGTGTGCTGCAAGGAGATAAAGGATTTCAAGGGCGCATACGAATATTCAAACGATAGAATAGAGATATTGCAAAAAATGCTTACCGATAATTGAAGAATCCCCAACAGGTGCCGTCGCACTCTGTTGGGGACATTTTATTTGAGCTTTTCGTCTTCCTGTTCCTTAGCGTTGAAGTGAGTGAACATATACACCGAGATAGCGTAGACGATTATAGCGATGAGAATATCCGAGACATAATAGGTTATCATCCAGAGGGTGTCCGAGACCGACGTTGGCGCACCGAGAGAAATGTCAAAGAGTATTCTGGTAACTATCTTTATGGCGGACAGTACGATTCCCGCGGCAAGCGCGGAACGGTGTAGGGGATTAGACAGAATGAAAATTTTCTTTCCGTCAAAAAGCTCCTCTTGGATAGAGGGCGTTGCCTTGCCGAGCGTGTTATTAGACTTCTTTGTGACAGTTCGCTTTTCGTGATATTTCCGTATAAACGATGAGGAAAATGCTACTATCGTAAGAAGGATAACGGCATCAAGTGCAAAGTATACAAAAACGTATACGAAATCCGGCGTTGATACTGCGCCGTCCCATATAAATGAGATTATGAGGTTTGCCGTATATTTCAGGAAGACTGCGGCGCAGTAGGTAACCATAAGCTTTACCGAGCTACCAAGAGAAAACTTGAATATCGAATATATTATAGTCGCAAAGCAGACGGCGTAAGCCACCACTTCTGTTATGTCTATGACTATCTCGATTATCTCAGGAAGCGCCGTTACGGCGTATAAAACGTCGGAACAGGTATAGGTATACAGCGGTGATAGCACAAAGGAGATGAGCGAGAAAAGTATCGCCGCCGAGATGATAAGAGTTCGAGACAGTCTCTTTCTTGTTTTGTTTGAATTGAGCATATTATCCATCATATTTCTCCGAATAAAAATATTATGTTTATAGATTATATCATATCTACGTGCGTAATTGGTTATATATTTGTAAATATTTCGTTTTTTCTGTGATTGTTGATAGGATTGCGGCATATCATTTTAATAATGTCTAATAAAATAAAACGGTCGGAGGGTAGTATGAACTTTGGAGAAGACATAAAAAATATAGATACTGAGAAAAATATATTGGATTATAAGCAGCCCATGGATTACGCGCTTATGATGCAGTATATAAATGAATTTTCAGAGAGATACCGTTTTTTGAGCGTGTCGTCGATAGGCGAATCTATAATGGGACGGAGCATACCGATAATTACCCTTGGCGAGGGTAGGAAATCGGTCTTGTACGTGGGCGCTCACCACGGAATGGAGTGGATAACTACGGTCTTACTGTTGCGCTTTATAAATGAATATTGCGAGCTGTTAAAGAAGGACAGCAGGATATTTACTTATACGGCGAAATATCTGTTTTCAACTAAGACTGTATACATAATACCAATGCTAAATCCCGACGGAGTGGATTATCAAATAAACGGCGTGAGCGAGGATAACGTTATTTATGAGAGACTTCTCAAAATGAACGGCAACAGTGCCGATTTCACAAACTGGCAGGCAAACGCGCGGGGGGTTGACCTTAATCACAACTATAATTGCGGATTTACGGAATATAAGAGGCTTGAAGCCGAGGCGGGTATATGTGAGGGCGCACCCACACGATTTAGCGGAAATATGCCCGAGAGTGAGCCAGAGGTGGCGTCCTTGTGTAATCTTCTCAGATTTAATGAGGATATAAAAATGGTGCTGACCTTCCATTCGCAGGGCGAGGAGATATATTATACCAGCGGAGAGAGAGTAGCGCCAAGGTCAAGGACTATCGCTGGGGCGCTCTCCAGAATGTCGGGGTATACTCTCGCAAGACCTGAGGGAATGGCGGCTTACGGCGGTCTTACAGATTGGTGCATAACCGAGCTTGGGCGACCGTCCTTTACGGTAGAGTGCGGAAAGGGAGAGAATCCGCTGCCGCTGAGCGATTATTTCAGAATATATACCGACATAAGGGAAATGCTCTTTATGGCGCCTCCGTTTTTCTAAACGCAATCCCCCGCCGGACAAAAGTCCGTCGAGGTATTGCAATCGCGGAGGAATTGTGATAAAATAAGTTATAACGAATTATCAGGGGGCATAAATGAAGCTTACTGAATATAAGATAAAGAACAAAAAATTTCCCGGGAAATATGTGTTCGCGCTGATTTGTGACCTTCACGGCGACAGCCCCGAGGAGATAATCGATATACTTAGAAAAATGTCGCCCGACTTTATTCTCGCTCCGGGTGACATATTTGAGCCGCTTGACGGTAGCTGTGACGATAAAAACGAAGCGGGATTTGCTTTGCTATCTGCGTGCGCGCAGATAGCACCGACATTTTTCTCGCCCGGAAATCACGAAGTCGGTGGGACACGCTCATGGAGCTTGAAATGGAAGTTTTCCGCCGAAAAAGGGAAGAATTATTCGAGCGAGAGTATTAAGCGACTTGCTGAAACGGGAGTAACTTTTCTTGACGATAGCTTCGTTTTACGTGGCGGATTTGCCTTTTGCGGTCTTGGCTCAGGGCTGATAAACGCGGACGGAAAGCCGAAACTTGACCATATCCAAAAGTTCTGTCGCTGTGATAGTCCAAAGATTCTCTTGTGCCACCACCCCGAATATTACGAGAAATATTTGCGTGATACAGATATTGACCTGATAGTCAGCGGTCACGCCCACGGCGGACAGTGGCGTTTTTTTGGCAGAGGAGTGTTCGCTCCTGGGCAAGGACTTTTCCCGAGGTACACCTCAGGTGTCCACGATAATCGGTTCGTTATAAGCCGCGGGCTAAAAAGTGGAAGAAGGATACCCAGAATATTCAATCCCCCAGAGGTGGTAGAAATAATAGTCGAGCCGGATTAATATCTTTTCTGACACCTCTTTCTTTAAGATTTTTGAAATGAGAGGGTAAAGATGAGAGGAAAACTTTTGCAAAAGTTTTCCTCTCATCTATGTTTATATGATTTGTAATTTACGCAAGCTTTGCTTCTAGTCTTTCTCTGATAGCCTTGATGAAGTCTATAGAGTTAACGGCTGTAGCGGTGTATCCCTCACTGACGAGTCCCACAAGGTCCTTTGTCATAATGCCGTCGTTGAGCGTGTCGATACAGGCTTCCTCAAGCTTGTTAGCGAAATCAACGAGCTCTGCAAGTCCGTCAAGCTCACCTCTCTTGCGGAGCGCACCCGACCAAGCGTATATTGTCGCCATAGGGTTGGTAGACGTGTCCTCGCCCTGAAGGTAACGGTAGTAGTGACGAGTGACCGTTCCGTGAGCCGCCTCGTACTCATACTTTCCGTCGGGGGAAACAAGCACCGAGGTCATCATAGCGAGCGAGCCGAAGGCGGTGGATACCATATCCGACATTACGTCTCCGTCATAGTTCTTGCACGCCCAAATATATCCGCCCTCGCTGCGGATAACTCTCGCAACGGCGTCGTCTATAAGCGTGTAGAAATACGTAATTCCAAGCTCGTCAAACTTAGCCTTGTATTCCTTGTCGAAGATATCCTGGAAGGTCAGCTTGAAGGTCTGGTCGTATTTCTTTGATATAGTGTCCTTGGTAGCGAACCAAAGGTCTTGTTTGGTATCTATAGCGTATTGGAAGCAGGAGCGAGCGAAGGACTCAATAGAGCTGTCCTTATTGTACTGTCCCTGGAGCACTCCGCCACACTCAAAGTCGTAGATAGTCTCTCTGAACTCACTGCCGTCAGCACCCGTGAAAACAAGCTCAGCCTTTCCGGGAGCAGTCACTCTGTGCTCGGTAGCCTTGTAAACGTCGCCGTACGCGTGACGGGCGATAGTGATAGGCTTCTTCCAGCTGCGGACAGAGGGCTTTATGGAGTCTATAAGAATCGGAGCGCGGAAAACCGTTCCGTCAAGGATAGCGCGGATAGTTCCGTTGGGGCTTTTCCACATCTCGCTGAGGTTGTATTCTTCGACGCGCTGCTTGTTTGGAGTAATAGTAGCGCACTTCACGGCAACCCCGTATTTCTGTGTCGCATACGCGCTGTCAAAGGTGACCTTGTCCTTAGTCCTTTCACGCTCGACCAAACCGAGATCGTAATATTCGGTGTTCAGGTCAACGAAGGGAAGGAGAAGCTCGTCCTTTATCATCTTCCAAAGGATTCTTGTCATTTCGTCGCCGTCCATTTCGACCAGCGGCGTTGTCATCTTGATTTTTTTCATAGCTTGTTACCTCGGTTAAAATTATACTTAGTTGTTACTGTGTGTGGCGTAATAATTCATAAGACAGCCCTCAAGAATGATATCCTTCTCATCGGGTGTAAGTCCTTTAACGTAGAGCCTCAGTGTTTCGGTTGTGCCGTCAGCTCGGATAACCGTGGCGTCAAATTCTTCCTTGCCCTCAATGATAGCTTTTCTTATCTCGGGAACGTAAACGTAATCTCCGACCTCGTATTTAAACTTTGTGTCGGGGTCAAGGGTAAAGGGAAGTATTCCCCAGTTGATACAGTTGGAACGGTATCTCTTGGTAGCAAACTCATAGCAGATATTCGCAAATCCGCCAAGAACCTTCTGGCAGGATGCCGCCTGCTCACGCGCTGAGCCGTCACCGGGCTTGTTTGCGAAAATGCAGGAGCCGAACTGAGTATTTTTCATCAGCTCGTCCGCGTTTCCAACCTTTGCGAGGATGCCGCGAAGTTCCTCGGGATTCTCGCCGTTTCTGCGAGCCGCCTCGGTCGCCGCCACAGCCTTGGAGCGTCCAACGTACTCGGGAACTCGTCTTGAGAGGGCAAACTCGGAAAGGCGGAGAGGATTTGAACGGTAGGACGAGGTCTCGCCCGAAGGGATAAGCTC
This sequence comes from Eubacteriales bacterium, assembly GCA_045632545.1. Classification (GTDB taxonomy): domain Bacteria; phylum Bacillota; class Clostridia; order Oscillospirales; family CAG-272; genus HGM12713. The sequence goes on from JAZQWY010000133.1 coordinate 15,268, forward strand.
GTCGGTCGTGGTAACGGGGTCGTGAATAACCGCCGCAAGCTTGACGAGAAGGTTGTCAGATAGCTCGTACTGCGCGGGCCAATCCGTTATGTTCGGACCGAGGATAAGCTCGGCATTCTTGTCAGCCTTGCCGTATCCGTAGTAAAGTCTCTTTTCATATACCGACTTGTCAAAGTGGTACTTGTGAGGTGTGAACTCGTAATCAATATCTGTAGCAGCCGTGATAACGCCGCCGTTGAGCGCAGTTGCCGCGATACTGCGCGCGTCCATAAGAGCGACGCCCGCTATCTGACCGTCACCGGGCTTTGAGCCCTCGCGGTTGGGGAAGTTTCTCGTGGTGTGGCGGAGAGACAGACCGTTGTTCGCGGGAACATCACCGGCTCCGAAGCAAGGTCCGCAGAAGGAAGGCTTTATAACAGCGCCTGCCGCCAACAGGTCTGCCGTGGCTCCTATTTTAGTCAACTCAAGCGAGACGGGAACACTCGTGGGATATACCGAAAGCGAGAAGTATCCGTTGCCCGTGCTTCCTCCGCGCAGTATCGCCGCCGCCTCGTCGATGCTGTCGAACATACCGCCCGCGCAGCCCGCGATGATACCTTGATCAGCGACTACCTTTCCGTTCTTTATCTTGGAACGAAGGTCGTAATCTGTCTTTCCAAACTTCTCCTTAGCTTCCTTCTCTACCTTAGCGAGTATCTCCTCTGCATTCTCGAGAAATTCATGGATAGTGTAAGCGTTTGAAGGGTGGAAGGGTAGCGCTATCATAGATTCCATTTTGTCGAGGTTTATCTCTATCATAGAATCGTAGTAAGCAGTACCAACAGGAGCAAGCTTCTTATAATCCTCGGGACGGCCGTGAACAGCGTAATGCTCCGCGGTTATCTCATCCGTCTCCCAAATGGAGGAGAGACAGGTGGTCTCGGTGGTCATAACGTCGATACCGTTTCTGAAGTCTATAGGAAGATGCTTCAACCCGGGACCAGTGAATTCAAGTATCTTGTTCTTTACAAATCCGTTGCCGAAGGTAGCTCCCACAAGGGCAATAGCCACGTCGTGAGGTCCGATACCCTTTTTTGGCTTACCCGTGAGATAAACGAGCACGACCTCGGGGGATTTTACGTCGTACGTATTTGAGAGAAGCTGTTTTACAAGCTCGGGACCGCCCTCGCCAACGCCAAGCGTACCAAGCGCGCCGTAACGTGTGTGTGAATCGGAGCCGAGGATCATCTTTCCGCAGCCCGCAAGCTCCTCGCGGGCGTAGGAGTGGATAACGCTCTGGTTTGCGGGAACGTAGATACCACCGTATTTTTTAGCGGCAGAGAGACCGAAAACGTGGTCGTCCTCGTTTATAGTTCCGCCAACGGCACAGAGCGAGTTGTGACAGTTAGTCATAGCGTAGGGAATTGGGAATTCCTTAAGTCCGCTTGCGCGGGCGGTTTGAATGATGCCGACGTACGTGATGTCGTGTGATACGAGAGCATCGAATTTTATTCTGAGATTTTCGTCGTCAGAAGATTGATTATGTGATTTGAGGATTGAATAGGCGATCGTATTTTTACGAGCCTCAGCCGCGGAAACGTCCGCGGTATCGGATATTTTTCCGTCCTTCAGAAAAACACCGTGATTTGTAAGCTTAATCATTTATAGACCTCCAAAAGAGTTTGAACATAGATAAACATATTATAACTCAAAGTCAAAAAAATGTCAATTGTTTTTTCGCAATTTGAGTCCTTCTTATTTTTGTAAGTACAAAAAAAGTGCGCGCCTGTTCCTTGTCGGTTAACAAGAAACAGGCGCGCTGCCGTAGGCGGTCAATGATTATTGATTATCCTGAGCAGGTCAAATATATTTTTCACGGGAATTATATTTATCACAGACGAGAGCGATGCTTGGCATTTTTCGGCGTTCTGATATGGAATCACCGCCTCGGTGAAGCCGAGGCGCGCTGCCTCTCTCACACGTTGCTCTATGTTTGATATACCTCTGCATTCACCCGAAAGCCCCATCTCTCCAATGGCTATCAGCGTGTCGGGAATAACTCTGTCGGTTATCGAGGATATCATAGCGAGCGCCGCCGCGAGGTCTATAGCGGGCTCGTCAAGCTGCATTCCGCCGATTACGTTCAGGTATACGTCGTTTGCCGAAAATTTAAGTCCCAAGCGCTTCTCAAGCACGGCGAGAATAAGACATATCCTGTTGTAGTCAATACCGTTTGAAGTTCTGCGGGGGGCGGGGAAAACGGTGGGCGTGACGAGCGCCTGTATCTCGGCTACTATCGGGCGAGTGCCCTCCATAGTGCAGACCGCGCAGTTGCCAGAGCAGTCGGTGGGACGGTCGGCAAGAAGCATTTCTGAGGGGTTTGTTACCTCGGCAAGTCCCATATCGGTCATCTCAAAAACGCCTATCTCATTGGTAGAGCCGTATCGGTTCTTGTTTGCGCGGATTATTCTATAGGTCTGTCTGCGGTCGCCCTCAAAGCAGAGCACCGCGTCAACCATATGCTCAAGTACCTTCGGACCCGCGATACCGCCCTCCTTGTTAACGTGCCCTACGAGAATTACAGATATGCCGTAGGTCTTGGCCTTGCCGATAAAGGACATAGCGCATTCCTTTACCTGAGACACGCTTCCCGGGGCAGAGGATACTCTTTCGGAATACATCGTCTGCACCGAATCGGCGATAATGACGTCAGGCTTTATCGTGTCCGCCTTTGCAAGAATATTTTCAATATTCGTCTCTGTTAAAACGTATAGATTATCTCCCTTTATCCTCAGTCTCTCGGCGCGGAGCTTTATCTGACCTCTCGACTCCTCGCCCGAAACGTATAGGACACGTTTATCCTTTCCGAGAATGTCGCATATTTGCAAAAGCAGGGTGGATTTTCCAATACCCGGTTCACCCGAGAGCAGAACCACAGAGCCGCACACAAGCCCCCCCCCAAGCACTCTGTCAAGCTCTGAGAGACCTGTGGCAGTTCTTATGTAGTCGGGCATTTCAAGCATTGAGAATTGTGAGACCTCGTTCTCACGGTCGCTGAGCATTGAGGCGCGTTTGGGTGTAGCGGCGGTGGATTGCGGCTCTTTTGTCACGACATCCTCCACAAAGGAGTTCCATGCGCCGCAATGAGGGCATTTGCCCATCCACTTTGGAGACTCATATTCACATTCCGAGCATATATAAATAATCCTTGTACCTTTCATTGCTCAAATACCTTTCAAAAAAGTTATCTGAAATAATTATACAATACTCGGGGAATGAAATCAAGAGTTATCTTCGGAAAAATATTCGCATATTCCGCAAAATATGGCTAAGGTCAGCTTTTGCCTGTATTCCTCGGTAGAGAGCAGAGAGCATTCCTCGGGATTGGAAAGAAATCCGCACTCAATAAGGACGGCGGGATTTTTTATTCTGTCGAGTATGAAAATGCTTCCGTTTGCTTTCTTTATCTTTCTCGTGTTGTCCTGCTGGATATATTCGCACACCGTTGACTGTATCCTTTCGGCAAGTATAGCCGAGCTTTCGGCGTTGGGGGAATAGTATACCTGAAGTCCTCTATATTGCTCCTGTGGAAATGCGTTCATATGTATGCTGACGAATATGCAGTCCTCGTATTTTTCGCCTATCTTCAATCTGGCTGAAAGGTCGAGCATCTTCTTTCTGCCCCTGTAGTCAACGTTTCGGTCGTATAGCATAACGTCGGTCTCCCTCGTCATTACGACCTCAATACCGTTCGCACGAAGCATCTGGCATAGGTCCTTGGCTATCATAAGGTTTAGGTCCTTTTCATAAATTCCGTTTTTTCCAATCGTTCCGCCGTCCTCACCTCCGTGTCCCGCATCAATTATTACGGTGGGGTATTTGCCCGTGGCGGGAAGCTCGGTATTTAATGTCTCCGAAGCCCCCGCGCGCTCTATCCTTGAGGAAAATATTATAAAAGCTATGAGTACGAGCGAGAAGATGAGCGCGAAAGCGACGTATGCTATAGTGTATTTTTTTGGTGTCAAAGACTTTGACTTGCTCATAGTTGCAGTCCTTTCATTCTGAGTTAAGATATTTTTATGAGCAGAAATAACAATTAATAACGAAAATGGCGGTAAAAATTTTATTTTTGTATAAAAATTAATAAAGATAGCAAAAGGCGTATTGACAATTTGCTATTGTTTTGGTATAATGATTGATAATCATTTATTGTGTGCTGTCGAGGGCAGCAGGGAGGTTTTATGGATTACAATTCTAAGTTTGTAAAAGAAGGTCTTACTTTTGACGATGTTCTTCTTGTTCCCGCAAAGAGTGACGTTCTCCCCGCGGATATTTCGTTGAAGACACGTCTCACGAACAAAATTTCTCTTAACATTCCCGTAATGAGCGCGGCTATGGATACCGTAACAGAATCGGGATTGGCTATTGCTTTGGCAAGAGAGGGCGGAGCAGGCACAATACATAAGAATATGACTATCGAGGCTCAGGCGGATCAGGTGGACAGAGTCAAGAGAAGCGAGAACGGTGTTATCACAAATCCTATATTCCTCGGGGCTGAGAACTACGTTTACGAGGCAGAGGCCCTTATGAACAAGTTCAAGATATCGGGTGTTCCGATATGCGACGATAAGAAGCGCGTTATCGGTATCATCACCAACCGCGATATGCGTTTTATGGTGGATTTCAATGTCCGTATAGCCGACGTTATGACGAAGGACAACCTTGTTACCGCCCCTGAAGGTACAACACTTGCCGAGGCGCAGGAGATACTCAGAAGACATAAGATCGAGAAGCTTCCCCTTGTTAATGAGAATAATGAGCTTAAGGGACTTATCACTATAAAGGATATTGAAAAGGCAACAAAGTATCCTAATTCCGCCAAGGACGCGCGCGGACGTCTTATCTGTGGCGCGGCTATCGGAGTTACGAAGGACGTTCTTGACAGAGCAGGCGAGCTTCTTGCCGCAGGCGCAGACTATTTGGTTCTCGACTCTGCTCACGGACATTCTATGAATATTATCAATAACATCTACAAGGTAAAGAACGCGTTCCCCGAGTGTCAGCTTATCGCGGGAAATATCGCTACCGCTGAGGCTGCCCTTGACCTTATCAAGGCGGGCGCTGACGCAATCAAGGTCGGTATAGGCCCAGGTTCTATATGTACTACGAGAATAGTGGCGGGTATCGGTGTTCCTCAGATAACCGCTATCTGCGATGCCGCAGAGGTTGCGGATAAATACAACATTCCCGTTATAGCCGACGGGGGACTTAAGTTCAGCGGAGATATCGTCAAGGCACTTGCGGCAGGCGCGTCTACCGTTATGATAGGTTCTATGTTCGCGGGCTGTGAGGAAAGCCCCGGAAGCGAGGAGCTCTATCAGGGCAGACGCTTCAAGGTATACAGAGGCATGGGCTCTATCGCGGCTATGGAAAGCGGTTCTAAGGATAGATACTTCCAGGAGGGCAACAAGAAGCTCGTTCCCGAGGGGGTTGAGGGTAGAGTTCCTTTCAAGGGAGCGCTCTCCGATACTGTTTATCAGCTTATGGGCGGTCTCCGTTCGGGTATGGGATATTGCGGAGCGCCTGACGTTGAAACTCTCAGACAGACGGCGAAGTTCGTTCGCATAACGAACGCGGGTCTGCGCGAGTCCCATCCTCACGATATCAACATTACCAAGGAAGCTCCCAACTACTCCTCTATGTCGTAATTCATAATACTTGGAGGTACTATGAAGCTTATAGGTAACATAATCTGGATAATCTTCGGCGGACTTATCACGGCTCTGGCGTGGCTCATAGCGGGAGTTGTATTCTGCATAACGATAATCGGAATACCGCTTGGAAAGCAGTGCTTCAAGTTCGCGAAGCTCTCGCTCGCACCTTTTGGTAAAAAGGTTAATCTGAATTTCGGAAAGCACCCGATAGTAAACCTCATATGGTTGCTTATCGTGGGCTGGGGAATGTTTATTGGATATCTCGGTGCGGGTCTCGTGTGCTGTATCACAATAATCGGAATACCCGCGGGAATTCAGGCGTTCAAGTTTTCGATACTTGCGCTTGCTCCATTCGGAGCTAAGGTAAACTGATTTGAACTTAATAAAATATAAAATTATACCGCAGAATTGACAAGAATGTCGTTTTGCGGTATAATTGTTTTATAAGTTATATTCCGAGAGGAGATAGAGATGTACCCTTATCAGATAATAGCGGGGCTTGACCTGTATTCAATTCTGCTTTGCGTGGCTGTGATAGCGGCTATGGTGATATACAGGACGATGGCTGACCGAATAGGAATAAAAGCAAAATTGCAGAATCTCTGTGTGTATACGGCAGTTGCGGCAGTCATCGGCGGATATTTTTCGGCGGTCTTGTTTCAGGCGTTTTACAATATAAAAAAATACGGAAGGTTTATACTTAATTCGCAGACGGGAGCTACCTTCTACGGCGGTCTTATAGGCGGCGCGGCTATATTTCTTCTGATATATTTCATAGCGGGCGGGAGAATATTTAAGAGCAGAGAGCATCTCGCGGGCTTTTTTGACGTCGCTGACGCGGCGGCTTGTTCGATATCTCTTGCCCATGCTATCGGTCGCATAGGATGTCTTATGGCGGGGTGCTGTCACGGAATGAGGACAGATAAATGGTTCGGAATATATATGGTAGACCTTGGCTATAAGGTCGTGCCGATACAGCTTTTTGAGGCAATATTCCTCGCTTTTTTGTGTCTGTTCTTCGTTCTTTGGATAAGAGCGAAAAAGACCTATTGTCTGCAAATATATATGATAGTGTACGGTGCGTGGAGATTTGCCGTGGAGTATCTGAGAGACGATTACAGAGGAACGACGTTTGTGGAGTTTCTCACACCCTCGCAGCTTACTGCTCTGTTTATGATACTCGGCGGCGTTGTCCTTATATTGCTCCAGCGTAAGCTGATAGAGGTATGGACACCTAAAGCGGAGAAGGCAGGGGAATAATACTTAAATGCAGGAGACTCTTAATGAGATGAAAGCGAATATAAAAAGATATATCTGCCTTGCGGCAATAGCCTTGACGGTGCTCTGCGTCATTCTGTGCGAGGTCTGCAGGGAGCAGATATTCGGAACGGGAGAAAACGCGGAACAGATTTATTACATAGCCACAAGAGTTCTTGGTAGCGTGATATTCCTGATACTTATGTCTATGGAAGCTCTTTTGGGACTGTTCAGAATAAAGCGGGAGGGGCTTGCGAGGGCGATATTGTTTACCCTGCCTTGTTGGGCGATAGCATTGAATAATTTCCCGATAATTTCTTACTTTTCGGGAAATGCTTATATTGACGCGTCCGCGTCGGCAATACTTTTTTATGCGCTTGAATGTCTGGCGGTAGGCTTTTTTGAGGAGATAGCCTTCAGAGGATTCATATTCACGTCGATACTGCGCCATAAGCGAAAGACGACCCTTGAAATATTCATCGCGATAGTGATCTCATCGGTGATATTTGGCGTTACGCATATGCTGAACGTACTTGCGGGGGCATCGATAGGCTCTGTGCTGCTTCAGGTGGGATATTCCTTCCTTATCGGAGGTATGTGCGCCGTGGTGCTGCTCAGAACGGGGTGCTTGTGGCACTGTATATTGATACACGCGGTATACAATTTCTGCGGAGGAGTCATTCCCGCGCTTGGCGGGGGAGTGATATGGGATACGCCTACCGTTGTGCTGACGGTTATTGTCTCACTCGCCGTGGCGGCATACGTGATAATATCGCTCATACGCACAGAGCCTGAAAAGATTGGAGTATTGTTTGATAAGCGTACGACAAAGGAGGAGACGGTATGACGTATCAGCAAATAAAAAATGACCCTTCGGTGAGGGCGTATATTCAGCGCGCTGACGAATCTCTCCTGGCGCTTGGATATACCGAGCATAGCTTTGCCCACGTGGCAAAGGTGACTGAGGGCGTTAGATATATTCTCTCAAAGCTTAATTACAGTGAGCACGATATTGAGATAGCATCGGTGGCGGCATATATGCACGATATCGGCAACCTCGTCAATAGGGTAGACCACTCGCAGAGTGGCGCGATAATGGCGTTCCGTATCCTTGATAAAATGGGAATGGAGCCGAATGATCTGGCTACCGTCATAACCGCCATAGGAAACCACGATGAGGGAACGGGCGTACCTGTAAATCCGATAGCGGCGGCGCTTATCCTTGCCGATAAATCCGATGTCAGACGAAGCCGTGTAAGAAACAGAGATGTGTCCACCTTTGATATCCACGATAGAGTGAACTTTTCTGTTACTGCCGCCGAGCTTAAAATAGACGACGCAAACGATAATATTACTCTAAATATTACGATAGATACCGAATACAGCTCCGTGATGGAATATTTTGAGATATTCCTCGGCAGAATGGTGCTTTGCCGAAAAGCGGCAGATATGCTCGGACTGAGATTTAAGCTCGTGATAAACGGACAAACGCTACTGTAAATAAAATTAGCCGCCGACGAACTGCTTGGAGCAGACCGTCGGCGGTGCTTTAATATAATTTTTAATCTATAACCCCGCCGCCGACGAGGGTGTCGCCGTCGTAGAGCACCACAGACTGTCCTTTGGCGATAGCGCGCTGAGGCTCGTCAAACTCAAGCACAAAACGGTCGCTGTCGGTCTGGGTGACCGTGGCGGTCGCGGCATCGTGCTTGTATCTTATCTTTGCCTCAACTCTTGTTGGGGTGGGCATGCCGTCGCAGGCGATAAAATTTATCCGTGAGGCGCTCAACCGTCGAGCGAAAAGCTCGTCGTTATCGCAGAGAGTAACCGTGTTTGCCCCAGCGTCCTTTGACTTCACGAACATAGGCTTGCCGAGCGCGATACCAAGTCCCTTGCGCTGACCAACCGTGTATCTTATCATACCGCAGTGTCTGCCGAGAATATTGCCACTCTCGTCAATAAAGCTCCCGGAGGGGAAGTCTTCTCCTGTGCTACGGCAGATAAATCCCGCGTAATCTCCGTCAGGAATGAAGCAAATATCCTGACTGTCCGACTTATGCGCGTTTATAAAACCGTGGCTTTCGGCAAGCTCGCGTATCTCCGATTTTGTGTAGCCGCCAAGGGGGAGCAGTATCCTCGATAGCTTTTCCTGAGTAAGCGACCAAAGAACGTAGGACTGGTCCTTTGAGCGATCTGTAGCCATTTTTATCAGATATCTTCCCGAAGCGTCTTGCTCAACCTTGGCATAATGTCCCGTGGCGAGATAATCGTACCCCATAGATGCGGCGATGTCGAGCAGCTTACCGAATTTTATATATCGGTTACACTCGACGCAGGGATTAGGGGTCGCGCCGCTTTTGTAATCGGATATAAATTTGTCAATCACACATAAACGGAAGGTGTCGCCAAGCGAGGTAACGAAATGGGGAATACCCAGCGCGTCGGATATCTTTTTCGCGTCAAGAATGTCGCTGTTCACAGAGCCGGAATCGATGTCGGTTATCTTCTCTGTATCCGAAAACAGCTTCATAGTTATTCCCGCGGTTTCGTATCCTTCGTTTTTTATTAGCAAGGCAGCGGCTGCGCTGTCCACTCCGCCACTCATTGCTACAATAGTTTTCTTATCCATATCTCTATCCTTACCAGCTGTATTTGGTTAGCTCGCCTGTCTCGCACAGACCGTCAAAATTATCGTGTCTGAGTATCTCATATACTGCGATAGCCACTGAATTTGAGAGATTGAGTGAGCGCAGGGTGCTTCTCATAGGAATACGGACGCAGTGCTCACGGTTGTCACGCAAAAGCTCCTCGGGCAGCCCTTTGCTTTCCTTGCCGAACATTATGTAAACACTCTCGGGATACTCCTCAATCTCGGTGTAAGCCTTGGGAGCTTTAGTGGTATAGTAATATATGACCGCTTCGGGATTTTTTGCGTTGAAATCCTCAAGACTGTCGTAATAGGTAATATCCAGCTTGTCCCAATAATCGAGCCCCGCGCGTTTGAGCTTTTTGTCGTCGATAGTAAAGCCCATAGGCTTGATTATGTGGAGAGCCGCGCCTGTGGCGGCGCAGGTGCGCGCGATATTGCCAGTGTTCTGCGGTATCTCTGGCTCGTGGAGAACTATATTTATCTTTATCATCTTGTTTGAAACCTCGCGTAATAAATTATATATATTATATTACTATTTCGACATTCTTTCAAGACGGTATATAAAAATTTACAAACAAATAGATGCGTATTGGAGAAATGCACTTGAAAAAGGGGGACGAATGTAGTATAATTAACTAAATATATATTTGTGGAGGTCTTTTATGGGACTTGTTGATAAGATGTTTGGAACATATAGCGAAAGGCAGATAAAGAAGATAGATAAGTTCGTCGATTATATAGAATCCCTCGCGCCTAAATATAAGGCGATGTCAAATGAGGAGCTTTCAGGTACAACTGCTATACTTAAGGAGAGACTCGCGAGGGGTGAGACGCTTGACGATATCCTTGCCGACGCGTTCGCGGCAATACGTGAGGCTGACGACAGAATTCTGGGCAAACGCCCGTTCCGCGTTCAGGTCATAGGAGGAATCATACTTCATCAGGGAAGAATTGCCGAGATGAAAACAGGAGAGGGAAAGACGCTCGTGGCAACCATGCCCGCATACCTCAACGCGCTCTCGGGGAACGGTGTTCACGTGGTTACGGTCAACGACTATCTTGCGCGCCGTGACAGCGAGGAGATGGGACGTGTTTACGAGTTTATGGGACTTACCACGGGACTTGTAGTTCACGGAGTATCCCCCGAAGGTAAGAAGGCAGCCTACGCAGCCGATATAACCTACGGTACGAACAATGAGTTCGGATTTGACTATCTTCGTGACAATATGGTGGTCTATAAAGAGAGAATGGTGCAGAGAGGACACAACTTCGCTATCGTTGACGAGGTCGACTCGATACTCATAGACGAGGCGAGAACTCCTCTGATAATCTCGGGCGCGGGCGAGAACTCTACCGATATGTATGACCGCGCCGACACACTTGCGCGCAAGCTCCGCAAGTACGTTATAAAGGAAATGGACTCCAAGGAGAGCTACGATGACGTAGACGCCGACTATATCGTTGACGAAAAGGCAAATAACGCTATCCTTACTCCCTCCGGAGCGAAGAAGGCGGAGGATTTCTTTGGTATAGACAACCTTTCCGACGCCGAGAATTCCGAAATAGCGCACCATATCAATCAGGCTATCCGCGCTCACGGTATAATGAAGCGTGACGTTGATTACGTGGTAAACGACAGTGGAGTTATGATAGTTGACGCCTTCACAGGCCGTCTTATGCCGGGAAGAAGATACTCGAACGGACTTCATCAGGCGATAGAGGCAAAGGAGGGCGTGAAGATAGAGAAGGAGAATAAAACGCTTGCGACCATCACCTTCCAGAACTATTTCAGAATGTACTCAAAGCTCTCGGGTATGACGGGAACTGCGCTCACCGAGGAGAACGAATTCCGTGAGATATATAATCTTGACGTAGTTGAGATACCCACCAATAAGCCGATGATAAGAAATGACCGTTCCGACGCGGTATACAAGACGGTAAACGGGAAATACAGGGCAGTCATAGAACAGATAATCAAGTGTCACGAAAAAGGACAGCCCGTGCTCGTGGGAACAGTCTCTATAGATAAATCCGAGGAGCTCTCACGCAGACTTCGCAGAGAGGGAATACAGCATACAGTCCTCAACGCGAAATATCACGACAGAGAAGCAGAGATAGTTGCTCAGGCAGGTAAGCTTGGCGCGGTTACTATCTCCACCAATATGGCGGGACGCGGAACCGACATTATGCTCGGAGGAAATCCCGAGCATATGGCGAAAAAGGAAATGCGTAAGCAGGAGATTCCCGAGGAGCTTATCGCTATGGCGACGGGAACTGCAGAGATAGATGATGAGGAAGTAAAAGCGGCAAGAGCTACCTATAAGGAGCTTTACGAGAAATATAAAGCGGAGATAGCCCCCGAGGCTGAAAAGGTAAGAGAGGCGGGCGGATTGTTCATTTTGGGTACGGAGAGACACGAGAGCCGCCGTATCGACAACCAGCTCCGCGGACGCTCGGGACGTCAGGGAGACCCCGGAGAGTCGAAATTCTTTCTCTCTCTTGAGGACGACCTTATGCGTCTGTTCGGCTCAGAAAGGCTTACGGGTATCGTCGATAGGCTCGGGCTTGACGAGGATACCCCCATTGACGCGAGGATACTCTCGAATACCATTGAGAACGCGCAGAAGCGTATAGAGGACCAGAATTTCAAGAGACGTAAGTACGTCCTCACATACGATGACGTTATGAACCAGCAGAGAAATCTCATCTATAAGCAGAGAAACGACGTGCTTAACGGTGAGAATATCAGCGAGACTATACGAAAGATGATAACAGATACGGTCATTGCGAACGTAGATACCTTCCTTCAGGGAGATTCTGCCGAGCATTGGGATTTTGCGGGACTTCGCGACGTATATAAGGGAATTCTCACAACGCCCGAGGACTTTGACTATTCTGAGAGTGATTATAAGAAGCTTAGCAAGGATGATATCTGCGATATGCTCTGTGACCGAGCTATGAAGCTCTATGACGAAAAGGAAACGCTTGTGGGCGAGGAACGCTTCAGAGAGCTTGAGAGGGCGGTGCTTCTCCAGAACGTTGACCGTAACTGGATGGACCATATCGACGCTATGGAGGATCTTAAGGATAGCATAAGGCTTCAGTCCTACGCGCAGAGAGATCCTGTCACCGAATATAGAATTCAGGGTGCTGATATGTTCGACGCTATGGTCGACGACATCAGGGATAGAACCGCGAGAATGATACTTTCCGTGACCGTTAAAACTCAGGACGTAAAGCGAGTTCAGCTTGCGAAGCCTATTCAGGAGGGCTTTGAGGGTACGGTCAAGAAACAGCCGAAGAAGGTAAACGTTACCAGAAAAGCGCAGGAATCTGTGGGCAGAAACGACCTTTGTCCATGCGGAAGCGGTAAAAAATACAAAAAGTGTTGTGGCGCTCCTGGGGCGAACAATAATTAAGGTGGATTTAGAATAATGGGATTTGGGCTTTTGTTTATCGGATATTTCATCACATACGTTATGTCGATGAATCCGATAGGCGTTGTATTCAGGGTTTTAGGATATCTCCTTATTGCCAGAGCAGCGTGGAAGCTTTCGCAATATGACGGAAAATTCAAGGCGGCGCAATATTCTGCGCTTGCGCTTGCGGCGCTTAATCTGATAGACGGAATAATAAGGCTGACGGATTTTCTTTACAGTAATATGGTTATCTCAGTCAATCCTTTTCCCGCCGTGGCAGGGGATATACTCTCAAAATACGCGGAGCCTCTCGCGGTATTGGCGTTCCACGTTCTCATGCTTCTCGCTATACGCAGTCTTGCGAAGGAGACGGGGATATCCAAGATAGTTATAAGCGTGCACAGAGACCTGTTTTTCATAGGTGTTTACTATATACTCAGTTTTGTAGCCTATCTGCCATTACCTATACAGGAGATCTATAACCGCTATATGGGCTTTCCGCTTATACTGCTTTATTTTGCGTGGATATTCCTCGAGCACCAGCTCGTATTCTCCTGTTACGCACATATATGCGACGAGGGGGACGTTGATATGACTCCCAAGCGTTCAAGGTTTGCTATTCTCAACAAGCTTATGGACGGACTTACCGCAAAGCGGGAGGACTTCCGTAAGGTTGACGAGCAATACAGACGGGAGAAGCGGGATAGATTAAAAAACAAGAAGAAATAAGTTCGGGAGGTGTCTTTGAACTATGGATAATAACTGCAAAAAAATAAAATTTGGATTTACAGCTATTGCGATAGCCTGCGTGTTCCTTTTTAACGCGAACATCATTATCATAGATCCAATACCCGATATCGTAGGATATCTTATTATCTGTGTCGCGTTGCTTAAGCTGTCCGACCTTAACGAGGACGTGGCTGTCTCGGCAAAGTTTTTCAGGTATATGGTGCTCTCCGAGATTGGTAAAGCGGCGGCGTTGCTCTGGTTGTTCGGACTTTCGCGCAGTGACGAGCGCGACACGGGAATGCTCCTTTTCTCCTTCGCTTTTGCGGTGATCGATACAATGATACTTGTCAACGCCTTCGGTAAGCTCTTTAACGGTCTGGTATCTCTTGGATACGCTCACTCTAATACCTCGATACTCGGAAGCAAGAGGACAGGAGGAAAGTCCTACACCGATAAAATAAGGTCGTTAACCTTGTTTTTTGTGATATTTAAGGCAGGAATGGCAACTTTGCCTGAATTTTCGAATCTCGCATCCTATGAATACGACGAGTCCAGCGGACTTGTGGATATTTATGATTTTATCGGACTTATGAGAGGTATGAGTTTCGTTATCGTTACCGTGGTGGGCATTGTCTGGCTTGTGAGGGCGATAAGATATTTTGTCAGAGTGAATAAGGACGCGGGCTTTAATTCGTCAATTTGCGCTACATATGAGAACGATATACTGCCCAAAAGGGGATTGTTCATAAAAAGAGATATGGGTATCGCTTTCTTCGTTATCGGCGCGGCAGGCTTGTTTATGCTCGATTTCAGGATAGATTATATCAATCTGATACCCGATTTTGTGGGCGCAATACTGTTCATATTAGGTCTGCTGATTTGCGCGCGGCATTTGAGTGTCAATAAAAAATTCATAGTATCTCTTTCCTCGGTATATCTGCTCACAGCCATTATATCATACGTCACCGAGATTAGATTTTTCGAAAAGTATTTTTACAGCTCGGTTTACAGAGATACCGCTGCATATAACTCTTACGTTTTGATGTGTGTTATATCTGTGCTCGAGATAGTTGGCTTCTGCGCTATGGTTGTAACGCTCATTTATTGTTTGAATGCACTGATAAAGGAGCATACGGGGTACGTTTACGGCACTGACATATCAAAGGACAGCGCACGTATCGAGACGTATCAGAAGGAATCTCAGAGAAGACTTGTTTACGTTGCTATAGGCGCGTTTCTTGCTGTTGTCGCTGATACGTTCTACACGTTTTTTGCTATTAGAAGCGGATACGCGGGGGCGATAAGTATTATCGGAGCTGTCGTGTTTGCAGTATCGGTGATAAAGGTCACACAGGAGCTTCTTGAGGAAGTCAAAACAAAATATATGTTGGAGTAAAAGGGAAATAAAATGAATGTAAGTACGGTATTATTTGACCTTGACGGAACTCTGACCGATTCCGGC
>JAZQWY010000134.1:0-9509 GCA_045632545.1 Eubacteriales bacterium
CCGCTTGGCCTCCGACTTTTGATTTCCATAAGAAAGTGAATGCCGACTGTACCATAGCGGTAATTGACGTTCCAATAGAGGAAGCAAGCAGATTCGGAATTATGAGTGTAGACGGAGAGGGACAGATATATAAATTCTCGGAGAAGCCGAAGAATCCCGACAGCACCAAGGCGTCAATGGGAATTTATATATTCAGCAAGAAGAAGCTCTTTGATTATCTTATCGCCGACGAGAATGACAAGGAAAGCTCAAACGATTTCGGGAAGAATATAATCCCCGCGATGCTTTCCAACAAGGAAAGAATGTTCGCTTACCCCTTCTCGGGATATTGGAAGGATGTCGGAACTATATCATCGCTATGGGAAGCGAATATGGATCTTTTGGGGAATGACCCAGCCCTCGTTCTTAACGACGAGAGCTGGAGAATATATTCCCGCCACGAGCTTTATTCTCCCCAGTACGTGGGAGCTGACGCTGTTATAGAGAATAGCTCGATAACGGAAGGCTGTGACGTTTTGGGTACGGTTAAAAATTCTGTTCTCGGATCGGGAGTAAAGGTAGGAAAGGGAGCTGTGGTCTGCGACTCAGTTATCTTTGATAACGTAGTCATCGGAGAGGGCGCGCAGGTAAACTATACGATAATCGATTCAAACGTTAAGATAGGCAAGAAGGCTTCGGTGGGCGTTTCTAAGGATACAGCCGCGGGAGTTACGGTGTTGGGCGCGGGCGTTCGTGTTGACGACGGAGCGCGCATTGGAGATAATGAAATGATTTCGGATGTAACGGAGGGGTGACAAGATGACTGTAGCAGGACTTATATTCTCAAATATACACGATTCTTCCTTGCCCGAGCTTACGGCAAGAAGAACTATGGCGTCCGTTCCTTTCGGATGCAGATACCGACTGATAGATTTTCCGCTTTCAAATATGGTCAATTCGGGCATTTCAAAGATAGGCGTTATCACGCATAACAATTATCAGTCGCTTATGGACCATATCGGTACGGGAAAGGACTGGGACCTTGCCCGCCGTTCGGGAGGAATAAAGCTTTTGCCCCCGTTTATCACCTCATTTGAAAGCGCTAGCGCAAATCATCTTTATAACACCCGCCTCGAGGCGCTTATCGGAGTTACAAACTTTATCGCAAAGAGCACAGAGGACTGTATAGTTCTCTCTGACTGCGACGTTATATGCAATATAGACCTCAAGGATGTTATCGCTCAGCACGAAAAAATGGGAGCTGACGTTACTATCGTAACGAGGAGCTTTGAGCCCAGCGAAAAGTTCCGAGCGGAGGACGTTTATACGGTTACGTCCGATGAGAACAACGTTATCACCGACGTTTCGGCATATACCGCAGGAAGGCGCAAAAAGAGCGAGATAAGCACGAGCATTATGGTATTCAACCGTATCTATCTTCTCGGACTTATCAATGATGCCGCCGCCCGCGGACACGTTAATTTCTATAGAGACGTTATAGCTAAGGTTGTGAAAAAGAAGAACGCCCACGCATATCACTTTGACGGCTTCTTCTTAAAGATAACCTCTTTGGAGAGCTATTACGCATCCTCGATGAAGCTCCTCACCGAGGAAGCGAGATGTGAGCTTGTGAACGCCACGGACAGACCGATACACACAAAGGTTCGTAATTCTGCCCCCACGCTCTATAAGGAAGGCAGTAAAGTGAGTAACTCGTATATCGCCGACGGCTGCGAGATAGAGGGCGTAGTGGAAAATTCTATCATATTCAGAGGAGTTAAGATAGGCAAGGGAACTGTGGTCAAGAATTCGATATTGCTTCAAGATACCTTTGTGGGAGACAATGTACAGCTGGGTTGCGTAGTAGCGGATAAGGACGTTGTTATCAAGGACGGAAGAAATCTTTCGGGACACACGACGATGCCGTTCTTTATCTCAAAGGGGACGATTGTTTGATCGTTATCTTTTAGGGGCTGTGTGCATCGCAGCCCCGAAAATATAAAGGAGAGAGGGTTAAAGCTATGAAAAAGATACTATTTGTAGGCGCTGAGGTTATACCGTTTGCCGCGACGGGCGGTCTTGGAGACGTTCTCGGCTCACTTCCCGCGGCGATAAAATCCACGGCTGGAGACGACGTTGACGTAAGGGTGGTTATGCCTTATTACAGCGCGATAAGCGAGGAGTGGAAGTCTCAGTGTGAGACTGTGGCGGAGTTTTACGTCAGCCTTGCCTGGAGACGTCAGTATTGCGGTATAAAGCAGCTCGTTCGTGGCGGAGTTACCTACTATTTTATTGATAATAAATATTACTTTTACAGAGATATTATATACGGAAATTATGATGATGGCGAGCGTTTCGCTTTCTTCTGTCGCGCGGTTCTGGACATGCTTAAAAAGGTTGATTTTTATCCCGATATTCTCCACGCGAACGATTGGCAGGCGGCGCTCAGCGTAGTCTATCTGAATAACGGTTACAAGCAGATTCCTGAGTATGCTAATATAAAGACGGTATTCACTATCCACAATATAGAATATCAGGGAAAATATGATATGTCGATACTGTGGGACGTGTTCGGACTTCCTTGGGAGACCAAGGGACTTATGGAATACGACGGCTGTATCAACCTTATGAAGGGCGCTGTCCTGTGCGCGGATAGAGTGTCTACGGTAAGCCCGAGATATTCCGAGGAGATACGCACCGCGGAATATTCGCACGGACTTGACCGTATCTTTAATATGGACTCCGATAAGCTGTGCGGAATTCTCAACGGAATAGATTACGATTATTATAATCCCGCGACCGATAAGGATATAGCCGAGAATTTCACGTGGCGTTCTCTTGATAAGAAGGCTAAGAATAAATTGGCGCTTCAGAAGGAGTACGGACTTCCCGAAAGGGAGGATATTCCTATGATAGCTATCATTTCCAGACTTGCCTCTCATAAAGGTCTTGACCTTGTGACCGAAAGATTGTATAATATAGTGGAGAAGAACGACGTTCAGCTCGTAGTCCTCGGAAAGGGTGAGGCTGTATACGAGAACTTCTTTAAGGAGCTTGAGCACCGTCACCGCGATAAGGTAAGGGCGCTTATGATTTACGACAGAGCACTTTCTAAGAGGATATACGCCGCCGCTGATATATTTATGATGCCCTCTAAGAGCGAGCCCTGCGGACTTGCACAGATGATAGCGTCCAGATACGGAGCGATACCCGTAGTAAGAGAAACGGGCGGACTTTACGACTCTATAAAGGGATATTGGGAGAACGGCTCAAAGATAATGGGTAACGGCTTCACCTTCGCAAACTATGACGCGGGTGAACTTGAAGAGAGAACGCAGGCGGCTATCGAACTTTGGAATGACAAAGAAAAGAGAGAGAAACTCGTAGGCAAGATAATGAGGACGGATTTCTCATGGAAGAACTCTGCCGAGAAATATCTTCAGATGTACGAGTCTCTCTGAAAATTATGCAAAAATAATAGCAAGAATCAATCGAAAGGTAACAAACACAGATGAACTATACCCCCAACAAGATGGAAGTAAAAGAAAACATAGAGGCTAAGCTTTCAAGATATTTTGGTTGCAAATCCATTGACGCCACACGCGAGCAGATGTATAAGGCTGCCGCGATGACAGTAAAGGATATCCTCACATCCAAGAGAGGAGACTTCAAGCACGAGGTCAACGATAAGGGCGCAAAGCGCGTATACTATATGTCTATTGAATTTTTGCTTGGACGCTCTCTTAAAACAAATCTCTGCAATCTTGGACTTGCAGAGGAATACCGTTCGGCGCTCGGTGAGCTTGGCTTTGACCTTGACGACCTATACGAGTGCGAGCCCGATGCGGGGCTTGGAAACGGAGGACTTGGAAGACTTGCGGCTTGCTTTGTAGATTCTTTGGCTTCTCTTGATTATCCCGCCACAGGTTTCTCAATATGCTACGAATACGGTCTTTTCAAGCAGATGATAGTTGACGGAATGCAGATAGAGCTTCCCGATATATGGCTACCCGGAGGCGAGGTATGGCTCGTACCCCGTACCGACAGAATATATAAGGTCAAGATGGGCGGCCGTGTTATCGAGAATTGGGAAGATGGTCATATGGATATTCAGTACGCCGACTATGAGGAGATAGAGGCTGTACCTTACGATATGATGATCTCGGGATCTGACAGTAAGGCTGTCAGCCAGCTCAGACTGTGGCGCGCTAGAGACATAAATAACTTCAATATGGGACTTTTCACGCAGGGACAGTATACAAAGGCTATGGAGGACAGCACGAACGCTGAGATAATCTCAAAGGTGCTTTATCCCTCGGATAACCATACCGCGGGTAAGCTGCTCAGACTTTCTCAGCAGTATTTTCTCGTGTCGGCATCCTGCCAGAGCATTATCAGAGACCATATGGCTGTTTACGGAACGCTTGATAACCTTCCCGATAAGGTAGCGATACACATCAATGACACTCATCCTGCGCTCTGTATCCCCGAGCTTATGAGAATACTCGTTGACGAGTATTTTTATCCGTGGGATAAGGCGTGGGATATGGTAGTCAAGGTATGCTCCTATACAAACCATACCGTTATGCCCGAGGCGCTTGAAACATGGAACGAAGACCTTTTCAAGCTCAAGCTTCCCAGAATATACGCTATCGTTAAGGAGATAAACGAGCGCTTCTGCCGTGACGCGTGGAAGCTTTATCCGGGTAACTGGGGAAGGATATCCAAGATGAGCATCGTGGGATACGGACAGGTCAGAATGGCTAACCTTTCTGTTATCGGTTCGCACTCTGTAAACGGAGTTTCGAAGCTCCACTCCGATATCCTTAAGAGAGCCACCTTTAAGGATTTCTATAACATGTATCCCGAGAAGTTCGGAAACGTTACTAACGGTATAGCGCACCGCCGTTGGCTCTGCTATTCAAACCCTCAGCTTGCGGGCTTGCTTGACGAGTGTATAGGAACGGGCTACAGACATAATTCTCTCGAGCTTGCTGAGTTCGAGAAATTCGCTGACGACGTTCAGGTGCTTGAAAGGATAAGAGAGATAAAGCATAATAATAAGATAGCCTTCGCTAATAAGCTTCACAGCAAGACGGGCATTATGCTGAATACCCACTCTGTATTTGACGTTCAGATAAAGCGACTTCACGAGTATAAGCGTCAGCTGCTCAACGCGCTGAATATTATCGGACTTTACCTTGACCTCAAGGAAGATCCCAATATGGAGTTCCAGCCTCAGACCTTTATCTTCGGAGCAAAGGCGGCGCCGGGATACTATATGGCTAAGAGTATCATCAAGCTCATATACTTTATCGGCCGCGAGATCGAGCAGGATCCCGCCCTCAGAGAGAAGCTCTCTGTGGTATTCCTTGAGAATTACAACGTGAGCATGGCAGAGGCGCTGATACCTTCCGCTGAGATAAGCGAGCAGATATCCATGGCGGGTAAGGAAGCCAGCGGAACAGGCTGTATGAAGCTTATGATAAACGGAGCTATGACTATCGGTACGCTTGACGGAGCAAACGTTGAGATGCTCGATGCCGTTGGTAAGGAGAATATGTATATCTTCGGACTTACCAGCAACGAGGTTGACGATATATGGCTTAGGGGCTATAACGCTTCCGAGTTCTACGCTAATAACGAGAGACTTAAACGCATAATCAATCAACTAAATCTTGGTTTTGGCGGAGAGTCCTTCTCCGATATCGCAAATTATCTTATCGCGCCAGGCAACGGCGTTCCCGACCCATATATGTGCCTTGCCGACTTCGAGTCCTACCGCACAGCGCACGAGAGAGCTATAGACGATTATCAGGACAAGACGAAGTGGAACCGAATGTCTTTGCTCAATATCGCTGCTGCGGGTTACTTCACGGCTGACCGTTCTATCGACGATTACGCCCGTGATATCTGGAATCTCAAAAGCTTGAAAAATAATTAATAAAACAAGGGCTGTTGCGTCCGATTTGTTCTGACGCAACAGCCCTCGGGGAATAATATGCTGACAAAATTGTATTCCGACGGTATTGCGAAGCCTGTCATAACAAAGACCGTCGACGGGGAGGACGCGTCCGTTAAAAACGCGTTTCCCTCGGACAAAAGGATAGTATTTACAGTCAAAGCGCCGAGACGCCTCGGCGCTTCGGCTGTTGTTTTGAGAATGAACAGAGACGGCGGGGTGGATATCGACTTGCCGCTGACCTTTTCCGAGACCTCGGGCGGTTGGGACGTATATACCGCCGAGCTTTTCTTCGGCGAGGGCGGCGAGGACTGCGAGGGGCTCTTCTTCTACGAATTTCTCTTTCTCAGGGGCGTGGATACGCTGTTTACAAAAACTTGTAATAACGTTGATTTTGAGCTTGTATCATCGTCTGAGGGGCGCTTCCGCCTGCTGATATACGACAAGAACTTTTCCACGCCTGAGTGGTTTTATGGCAGGATAATGTATCACGTTTTCGTAGACCGATTTGCTAAGGGTGAAGGGGAAGTGACCGAGAGAGACGATGCGGTCATAAATCCCGATTGGGAGAGAGGTATCCCGCAGTACCCCGAGAATAATGGGGACAGATATAGCAATAACGTCTTTTTTGGCGGAAATCTGTGGGGCGTGATAGAGAAGCTGGATTATCTGGAGTCTCTCGGGGTTGGTGTGATATATCTCAGCCCAATTTTTAAGGCGTATTCCAATCACAAATACGACACGGGCGATTATAACGATATAGACGGAATGTTTGGCGGCGAGAAAGCCTTTAATAGGCTGATAGCCGAAGCCGACGAGCGCGGAATCAAAATAATTCTTGACGGCGTTTTCAACCATACGGGTGACGATAGCCTGTATTTCGATAAATACGGAAAGTACGGCGGAACTGGGGCTTATACCAATCCTGACTCTGAATATCTGGAGTGGTATACATTCAACAGATACCCGAGAATGTATGAATCTTGGTGGGGCATTGATATACTGCCGAAACTCAACCACAAAAACGAAAAGTGCAGGAATTTCTTCGTGGGACGTGGCGGGGTTATTGAGAAATACGTCGAGAGGGGTATCGGCGGCTGGCGTCTTGGTGTTGCCGACGAGCTGCCAAATGAGTTCCTCGATAACCTCAGAGCTGTGGCTAAGGGAAGAAATTTCGATACAGTCATCATAGGCGAGGTCTGGGAAAATGCGGTCGATAAGATATCTTATGGACTCAGAAGAAGATATTTCGGCGGCAAACAGCTTGACAGCGTTATGAACTACCCGCTGAAAAACGGAATAGTTGATTTTATAAGGTACCGTGATGCTGAAATTTTGGCGGACGTGCTCAAGGAGCTTTATTCTTGTTATCCCGAGTGTGTTTGTCATTCTCTTATGAATATTCTCGGCACTCACGATACCGAGAGAATACTTACCGTTCTTGGATACTGCAACGATGAGATACTTTCTGCCGACGGCGCTTCAAACGCCGAGCTGGCTGTCCGCCGTATGAATACCAGGCAGAGAGCCGAGGCAGAGAAGCTGCTGAGGCTTGCGGCGGTGATACAGTATACCGTGTTTGGAGTTCCGTCTGTCTACTACGGAGACGAGGTGGGAATGGAAGGATATCACGATCCCTTCTGCCGTATGCCTTTCCCGTGGGGGCGGGAGGATACCGAGCTTTTGAGCTTTTACCGCAAATTAGGCAGGATAAGGCGTGAGAACGACGTGTTTGTTGACGGAGACTTTAAGATACTTGAAGTCAAGGGAGGATTTATTGCCTACACAAGAGAGAAGTACGGTAAGGCGTTGACGATAGCAGTTAATCGCTCGGAGGTTGACGTGATCTTCGGTGGCAAAAACACCTATACAGATATGCTTACAGGCAGGACGTTTGGCGGTGTTGTTGAAAGTGACAGCGCGGTCATACTTCAGTAAAAGGAGAAGGACTCTTATGGGAATTATAAAAAAACTGACAAAGAGCAAAAATCCCGACAGTAAGAAATACCGCAGGGAAATGGCGGAGATGATATGCGGGCAGCACATAAAGTACGTTACCGAGCGAATCGACGACGTAGAGGTCGTTATCGGACGCAACGGCGGACTCAATATCCGCAACGGCGAGTTTATCGTTTATGCCTCTGCCGACGTTCTTTTCAGATGTAACATTGACGAGCTGCGTGCGAGTGAACTGCTCTCCAAGGACGGCGTAGTCCTCACAGGTCCTGACCTTGAGCACGGCGGCAAGGAGAGAACGATAATTGCTTTTTACGTTTATTACAGGAAATAACTTATAATTAACTGAGGGAGCGCGTTATGCGCTCCCTCGGTTTGACTATTTTATTTTATTATATATATCCATAAGCTCGGAATACATATACAGAGAGCCGAGGCAGATAAGCGGAGTATCGTTATTCCTTGCGGCTTCAAGTGCGGCTTTGAGACCGTTTTTAAGATTATCAAAGGGAAGCGCGTCAATGCCGTGCGCCGACAGAACGGCGGCGTACTCTTTCGCGTCAAGCGCTCTTGGGTTGTCGGGAGTAACTGTAAAGGCGCGGGACGCAACGGTAGAAAGGTCTGCGGCGATACAGTTGTAATCCTTGTCCTTCATAACTCCGCTGAGAACGTAGACCTTTTTGTTGGGGAAATATGCTTTGATGCTCTTTACCGCCGCGGCGATGCCCTCGGGGTTGTGTGCTCCGTCGTAGAGGACAGTGGGGGCGTTGCCGATAAGTTCAAATCTCGCGTGCCAGACGGTATCGCTAAATCCCGTGTATACAGCTTCTGTGGGAATTTTAAGAGCACCCGCGCGGTTTAGTATATCTACCGCTGTCTTTACGTTAGCGGCGTTGTATGGTTGATATAGTCCAAGAAGCTTAAGCCTTATATCACCTAGTTCCTCAAAATCAAACGTCGTACCGTCAAGACTTGTACTGACGTTGCTTATTTTTTTTCTGTCAGTAACGTAAAATTCAGCGCCGACATAGGTAGCATAGTCACTAATGACCTTCATAGCCGTGTCGTCGTTACCTCCGAAGAGAGCAGGGCAGCCTTTTTTTATTATTCCCGCCTTCTCGTAGGCTATCTTTTCCACCGTGTCTCCAAGGTATGCGGTGTGGTCAAGAGAGATTCCCGTTATGACTGAGAGCAGGGGAGCTTCAATAATATTCGTAGAATCAAGTCTGCCGCCCATACCCGTCTCAAGTATGACTACGTCACACTTACAGCGGCGGAAATATTCAAACCCGATAGCGGTAATAAGCTCAAATTCGGTAGGCTTTTCCTCCATAGAATCGGCAAGGGGGCGAACGTAAGATGTGATTTCAGCCAATTCCATGTCGGATATAGGTTCTCCGTCAAAGCATATTCTTTCATTAAAAGACTTTATATACGGCGAGGTGAACATACCCGTCTTATATCCCGCGTGACGCAGAATGGAGTCAAGCATAGCGCAGAACGAGCCCTTACCGTTAGTTCCCGCAACGTGAATGAACTTAAGCTCTTTTTGCGGATCGCCAAGCATATTGCAAAGATTTTTTATTCTGTCAAGCGCCGGCTTGCAGAAGCA
>JAZQWY010000135.1:0-7484 GCA_045632545.1 Eubacteriales bacterium
CTTTCTCTGAGCCGCTATTACCTCAAGGTGAGCGTCATTTATCTCGGGAATTACCATAGGAACGTCGGGTGTCCAACGGTTTGCAGAGTTGTTGGACACAACAGGTATCTCGTGACGCGCGTAAGCCTCCTCGAGAGCCTTTATCTCGTCCTTCTTCATATCGACAGCGCAGAAAACAAAGCTTACAAGCTCAGCCATCTTGTCAATATCAGCCGCATCTATAACCACCATATCACGATATTTCTCGGGCATGGGGTTCTTCATCTTCCAACGGTCTCCGACTGCCTCGGCATAGGTCTTTCCCGCTGAGCGCGCCGACGCCGCCAAAGCTACAACTTCAAAATAAGGGTGATTTTCAAGTATCGTGAGAAAACGCTGACCGACCATACCAGTAGCGCCCACAACACCGACTTTCATTTTTGCCATACTAACCTCCATATAGCTCATAAAATAATTTACTGATAATTATACCACAAAACTTGCATAAAATCAAGGGATTTCCACCGCAAATATGCAGAAATCTGCACTCCGTAACGGTAATATTTTGTGCAGGAAATATAAAAAACTCAATCGTTGTTAAAAAGCTTATATACCTCGTTTTTTGGCAGACCGCGCTCACGAGCCGCCTTTTTGATAGCGTCCATTTTTGACATGCCCCCGTCTATGTAAAGAGCAACCTGCTCCTCTATCGTCATGTCGGGGGTATCGTCGTGTGCGGCTGACAACCCACAGCCTTCGACAACAAGAACGTATTCCCCTCTCGGCTCGCGCTCTTTATAATATGCCATCGCCTCGTCAAGCGTCACACGCACTATTTCCTCGTTCAGCTTTGTAAGCTCTCGGCAGAGAGATATCCTCCGTTCGCCGCCAAGGGCTTTCTGCAGATCGTCAAGCGTGTCTCGGAGCTTGTGGGGAGCTTCGTGCAGGAGCATAGTTCTCTCCTCCCTCGCAAGTACCTCCAAGCGTTTGCGCCTATCCGACTTCTTAACGGGTAAAAAGCCCTCAAAGCAAAATCTTGCCGTGGGCAGAGCCGACAGCGTCAGTGCGCATATTCCCGCGCAAGCGCCGGGTATTGCCGTAACGGCAATTTCCCTCTCTGCGCAGAGCGCTACTAAATCCTCGCCCGGATCGGATATCGCGGGCGTACCCGCGTCGGTAACGAGCGCGCAGGATTCCCCCGCTTCAAGTCTTGCGACTATCTGCTCGCCCCTCTCCGCTTTATTGTGTTCAAAGTATGACACAAGCGGACGTGATATCCCAAAATGCGTGAGCATTCTCAGCGTATTTCTTGTATCCTCGGCAGCGATAAAATCGACCTCGGAGAGTACCTTGAGCGCTCTCTCGCTAATATCGGCAAGATTTCCTATCGGCGTAGACACGAGATAAAGCGTCCCGCCGACTATTTTATTTTTTTCTTCGTTTTTCATATTGACGCAGATGTCTCCTTAGTTTTATCACAAATATCCTCCTGCGCGAATATTCTTAAATATAGAATACATCACGAAAGGAAAAGAATATGGCTATCAAAATATACATAGACCAGGGGCATAATCCACAAAACCCAAACGCGGGCGCTGAAGGAAGCGGACTACGCGAGCAGGATATCGTTTTCAGGATAGGCATCGAGCTTGCCGAGCTTCTCCGCGCAAACCCCGAGTTTGAGGTCCGTCTCTCCCGTCCCACATCTGAGACGCAGATAGGCACGTCAAATTCATCAAGTCTGCGTATGCGCGTCAACGACGCAAACGCTTGGGGCGCTGATTACTTTATCAGTCTGCACACCAACGCTTCCTCTATCGCCTCCGCCTCGGGAAGTGAGGCTTTTGCCTACTCATCACCCTCCGCCGCATTCAGTCTCGGCGAAGACATTCTTTTTTGGCTCAACCGAACCACAGGTCTCAAAAACCGAGGTATGAAAGTACGGACTAACCTATACGTTCTCCGCAGAACGCAGATGCCCGCGGTTCTCGTTGAGCTTGGATTTATTACCAACGCGAATGACGCTAACCTGATGAACACACGCCCCGACCTGTTCGCCGAGGGGATATATCAAGGAATACTTGAATACACGGGCGTGTGAGCCTTAAAGAGTGTCTATCATAGAGAGCAAGTCCTCCTCGGAGATTATCTTCACTCCGAGCTGTGCCGCCTTCGTCAGCTTGCTTCCAGCGGCTTCTCCCGCTACCACGTAATCGGTCTTTCCCGAAACCGAACCGCTGACCTTGCCGCCGTTTAACTTGATAAGCGCAGACGCTTCGTCTCGTGACATCGTTGGAAGCGTACCCGTCAGCACGAAAGTGAGTCCAGCAAGTCCGCTTGACTGTTGCTTAGCCACCGCCTCGGTAACAAGCCCCGCCGCCTTAAATCTGCGGCAAAGCTCTCTGTTTTGCGGATGTGTGAAATAATTCACCACGCTCTCGGCGGTTATCAGACCAAAATCGGGAAGTTCGCAAAGTTCCTCAACAGTTGCGTCAAAGCAAGCGTCTATAGTCTTGAAATGCGCCGCGAGCGCCGCCGCGGCTACCTCGCCGATATTTCTGATTCCAAGCGAATAAATAAGCCTTTCAAGTCCCGCGCTCTTTGAGTTTTCAATAGCCTCAATAAGATTTGCCGCCGACTTCTTACCCATTCTGTCAAGTCCCTCGATATCCTCGGCTCGCAGAGAATACAAGTCCGCCGCGTCACGGATAAGTCCCGCGTCAAGCAAAAGCTCAACTATCTGCGGACCAAGTCCGTCAATATTCATAGCGCCCTTGGACGCGAAATGCTCTATACTTCTTGAAAGCTGGGCAGGACAGCTTGCGTTTGTGCACCTTATCGCCACTCCCTCGCCCTCGTCTCTGAACACAGGCTCTCCGCAGGACGGGCAGACGGTGGGCATATTGAATTCGGTCTCACTGCCATCACGCTTGTCGGCGTTCGCCCTGACGACCTCGGGAATGATGTCCCCCGCCTTGCGGACTACCACCGTATCACCGAGCTTTATTCCCCTCTCTCGAATAAAATCAAGATTATGAAGCGTGGCGCGGCTGACCGTCGTTCCAGCAAGTCTTACGGGAGAAAGCACAGCCGTGGGAGTGAGAACACCCGTTCTTCCTACGGCTATCGTTATATCCTCAAGCTTCGTCTCCTTCTCCTCGGGCGGGAATTTATACGCCACCGCCCACTTGGGAGTGTTCGTTCCCTCACCGAGAGTGACACGGTCTGACAGTCTGTTCATCTTAATTACCACGCCGTCGATATCGTAAGCCAGAAAATCCCTCATACTGCCGAGCTTCTCAATATGCGCTATTATCTCGTCCGCGCTGTGAACGACCGCCGTCTCCTCAAGCGTCTTAAAGCCAAGAGATGAAAGAGTATCCAGCGTCTCGGAGTGAAGTGTGGGAGCAACACCGTCCTCGTATATTTCTCCCGATTGATAATTGAAAACGAATATATCAAGTCCTCGCTCGGCGGTTATCTTTGAATCAAGCTGACGGAGTGAGCCCGCCGCAGCGTTTCGGGGATTAGCCATAAGTGCCTTACCCTCTCTCTCTCTCTTCGCGTTTATCTTCTCGAATACCTTCCTCGGCATATAGACCTCTCCTCTGACCGTCAGGCTCAGGGGCTTTTTCAGCTTAAGTGGTATCGAATATACGGTTTTAAGGTTCTGAGTAACGTCCTCACCCACTTCTCCGTCGCCACGCGTAGCTCCCTGAACGAAAATGCCGTCCTCATATCTGAGCGACA
Organism: Eubacteriales bacterium; assembly: GCA_045632545.1. Classification (GTDB taxonomy): domain Bacteria; phylum Bacillota; class Clostridia; order Oscillospirales; family CAG-272; genus HGM12713. The sequence continues at coordinate 3,730 of JAZQWY010000135.1, forward strand.
CAGAAAGACCGTCTATCTTAGGCTCTACCGAATACTCGGCGTCCTTAACGCTCTGGTCAACACGGGCGCAGAAATCCCTTATCTCATCGTAAGAAAACACGTCGGAGAGAGAGTCCATTCTCACTGTATGGATAACCTTCTCAAACTTGTCCAGCGCCTTTCCGCCCACTCTGTGGGTAGGCGAATCGGGGGTGGCAAGCTCGGGATATTCCTCTTCTATCTGCAAAAGTCTCGCGTACATCATATCGTAATCGTAATCCGATATCTCGGGTGAATCGTAGACGTAATATCTCTCGGCATGATAACTTATATCGGCTCTGAGCTTCTGGGCTTCCTTTTTTATTTCCTCTGTGGGTATTTTTCTCTCCATAACAAAAAATCCCTTTCATTTTCCTATTAGCTATATTATACCCCTTTTTTACATTTCTGTCAATCGCGAAAGAGCAAGTACCGTTAAATTTACGCTTGTCTTTGTGGAATTAAAAAAGCCTCCGTGTCATAAGGATTACATAGCGAAATTTTTTAGGGGGAAAAGGTATGATAGTCGTCTTTACCGTTCTCGTTTTAGCCGTCATTCTCGTGAATGGCTGGACGGACGCTCCAAACGCTATCTCCACCTGTATCTCCACTCGTTCTATGACACCTGGCAGCGCTCTTACACTTGCCGCCTTCTGCAATTTTGTGGGCAGTATTGGAATGGCGCTTATCAATTCGCGGGTAGCGCAGACTATCTTCAACATAGTAGAGCTTCCAAGTGAGTCTTCCGTCGCCCTCATATCTCTCTGCGCGGGAATGTGCGCGGTAGTGATATGGTCGGTCATCGCCTCATATTTCGGACTTCCCACAAGCGAGGGGCACGCGCTTATATCGGGCATCACAGGGGCGGCGGTAGCATCCGCTATGAGCCTTTCGGTGGTAAATCTCCGCGAATGGAGGACTGTGCTTATAGGTCTTTTAGTTTCCACTCTCCCCGCTGCCCTTATCGCGAGAACGATATATTCGGTAATGGGGCGGTTTCTCGGCATATTTGAGCGCCGAAAGACAATCAGGCACTTTATGCGCGCTCAAAGGTGGAGCGCCGCAAGTAGCGCTCTGCTCCACGGCGCTCAAGATTCGCAAAAGTTTATGGGGGTATTTATGCTCGGTCTCTCCCTGATAAACGATAACAAGGCGGGAGATACCTTCCAGATACCGCTTTTTGTCATTATCGCCTGCGCCCTTGTTATGACACTTGGAACGCTCATAGGCGGCGGCAGAATAATCAAAAAGGTGGGGATGGATATGGTAGACCTCGACGCGGCGGGGGGGACCGCCTCGGATATGTCCTCGTCCTTTATACTTACACTCTGCTCGGCATTTGGAATACCCGTAAGTACCACTCACACCAAGGCTTGCGCTATGATGGGCGTAGGTTCTCAGGAGCGCGGCGGCGGCACTAATAAGCGTATAGTCGCACAAATGCTCCTCGCTTGGCTGCTCACCTTTCCGATATGCGCCGCCATAGGCTTTACGCTATCCTTTATCTTCTCATTTCTCAACACACACTGATACCCACGAAAGGCAGGTCTGCGAAAATGGTCAAATACGATTATTTTGAGGTTCTCGAGGAACTTTCTCTCTGCGCGTACAACACAGTCAAGCAGGCGTGCTCAGACGCAAATCAAGGCTCAAAAAAGGCTTTTTCCGAGACACGCGCGAAGTGCAACAGAACCCTTCTCTCACTTGAAAATATGCTGTTTCAGGACTTTCTTCCGCCACTTGAGAGAGATAATATCGCCACCTACGCCCATTGTCTGCTTTCACTGACGGACACCGCGGGTGAGCATATGGCGCTCTCGAACGTCGGCGGTATGCCTCGGCGCAGGAGCGAGGAGGAGCGTATATGTATCGACCTCGCTCAAGAGCTCAACAACAGCACCTCTATTCTACGAAAGCTAAAAAAGCCGGGGGAGCTTCCCGACATACAGAAATTCCGAGACCTTCTCCACGCAGGTCTTGAAGCACACAGCGCGGATATTTCCAAAATAAATTCGGGTATACTTCCACGCTCGTCTATTCAGCAGACTCTTTCCGCAGGCAAGCTCCGCGCCTCAATTTCCCGCTGCTTCGACACATTGCTGGAGATTATGTTGAATAATATATAGACGGATAAATATATGCAGGGTGAGGGGTAACTTTTTATAAAAAGTTACCCCTCACCCTGCACACTCTCCCCTTCAAAAATTTTTGAACTGTGGAAAAGGTTAGACCATTTATCTGTTTACAGCGGTAAAAAGATTATTAATGCCCTGTCAATATTCTCTATCCAAAATGTCTATAAGGTCTGCGATGACTCCCGTATCGTTATCGCACAGGCAGAGGTCGCACATATTCTTTACGCTCTGTATAGCGTTTGACGGACATACGGCAACATCGGCGAGCGAGAGCATTTCCATATCGTTCTCGTAGTCTCCCACCGCGTAAAGCTTGATTCTATTCTCCTCACGTGACAGGCTATCTCTCAGCTCAGATAGCATCTCCGCCTTCGAAACGCCAAGGGGCTGCAATTCAAGCAGGTCCTCCCAAGATTTACAAAGGGTATATTTATCTGAAAATTTTTCCTCAACCAACGCTCTTACTTTCTCAAGGATATCGGCGTTGTGTCTAAGCGTGAGCTTATAGAGCTTCTCCTCGCCCCAAAGCTTATAATCCTTGAATTTAAGCGGGATACAGCTCCCCGTTATCTCCCATTTTATATAGGGATTTTCGGGCTGGAACGCCACAAGTCCGTCCTTACCCACCGCGCGAAATCCGATATCGGGATATTTTTTATAGAGAAGATCTACCGTTTCAATAATAAGCTCCGAATCGATGAAGGTCTCCCTTATCGCCCTATTCTGTGAGAGGTCAAAAAGTGACATTCCGTTACAGGCGACGATAGGACAGTTAACGTAATCCCTTGCGTTAGGAAGGCGTCTCATAACGTGAAGTCCTATTCTCCCCGTTGCGAAGGTAAACCTACCGCCATTCTCGATGAAATATTTTATCCTCTCGATATTCCGACCTACCTCCCACGTTTCACTTGACAGAAACGTTCCGTCCAGGTCGCTGGCTATCATAATATTCTCGAATTTTTTCATTCGCGCTCCAATTTATCAAAGATAATATTCTTTCCTCAGCTTATCAAGCACCGCGCTGAAGTCCTCGGGAAAATCCGCCTTAAAGGTCATACGCTCACCCATCCTCGGGTGAGTAAGCGAAAGCTCAGCCGCAAAGAGGCATTGACCGTGAATTATCTTTTTATTCTTCGCTTCAAATTCCGTACCGCCACCGCCGTAGACACCGTCGCCAAGCAGAGGGTGTCCTATACTCGCCATATGAACTCTTATTTGGTGCGTACGCCCCGTTTCGAGTTCACATCTCACAAGAGTGAAGCGTCCGAATCTCTCTACCACTCTAAAATGCGTGACCGCATCACGCGCCGCCCTGCCAATATCCCGTATAACCGCCATTTTCTTGCGGTCTGTGGGGTGTCTGCCTATCGGCGCGTTCACCGTTCCGCTGTCCTCCTTGAAGTTTCCGAGGACTATCGCGTAATATATTCGGCTCACCTTGTGCTCCTTTATCTCAGAAGCAAGAAAAAGGTGAGCTTCATCATTTTTTGCCGACACGAGCAGGCCCGCCGTATCCTTATCTATCCTATGGACGATACCTGGGCGTATCACGCCGCCTATACCCGAAAGACTTCCGCCACAATGGTAAAGAAGGGCGTTGAC
>JAZQWY010000136.1:0-14348 GCA_045632545.1 Eubacteriales bacterium
ATTTTTTATTATATTTCATTACTAATGAAATATTTGATTAAATGCTCGTTTTGATTTTATTCGCAAATTGTTATTGACAAGAGTAAAAGTTTTCAGTATAATAGATATAAGAGGTGATGTTATGATTTACAGGGAGCATTATATCAAAAAAATTCGTGATTTCTACGAGTCGAATTCAATCAAGATAATCACCGGCATAAAGCGTTCGGGAAAGTCTGTTATCTTTGAACAGATAATGCGGGAGATAAAGGAAAAGACTGACAACGTTATTTATTTGAATTTCGAGGACAGGCGCATCTCGGCAAGTATCAAAAACGGAAATGCTTTGGTCGAATATGTCAGAGCCAACGACCAAAGAGGCAAATGTTATCTCTTTCTTGACGAGCTTCATTTGCTTAACGGTTGGCAGGACGCCTGCAGGACACTTCGCCGTTACGGATGTTCGATATTTGTCGCAGTCTCTAATTCAAAGCTACTGTCTGAGGAATTTAAAAAAGAGTTTAACGGACAGTACGTTGTCTTCCATGTTATGCCCTTCGTTTATAAAGAGATACTCGAGTACTCTAAAGAACTTGGAAAGGACGTATCGGTAGCCGATTATCTCTCTTGGGGCGGTTTCCCAAAGAGGTTTGAGTTTGAGAGTGAGGACACGGCGCACAGCTATCTTTACGAGCTGGACGATATGCTTATCAGTGACATCGTATACCGCTACAAGATACGCAAGGAAGACCTGTTTCACAGTCTCGTGGACTTTGTGCTTAGCTCAAACGGCAAGATATTCTCCGACAAGGCTATCTACGACCGTATAAAGAAAGAGCACGGTGTCTGCTCGGTCAATACTATTATGAAATATATCGGCTATCTTGAGGAAGCCTATATTATCGAATCGGTCAAGCAATACTCAACGAAAGCAAAGCGTGAGCTCAATTTTTACACAAAGCTTTATAACGCGGACGTCTCTCTTAATTCCATTCGTTGCATAGGTGCTGAGCTCGACCTATCCCGAAATCTTGAAAATATAGTATATAACGAGCTGATTTATATGGGATATGATGTGAGCGTATACAGTCACGCGGGGAAAAAGATAGACCTTCTGGCGCAGATGGGCGACAAAAAATATTTTATCCAAGTGGCGTACAGTGTTGCCGACGAGGATGACCGCGCAAGAAAGCTCGAGGCTTTTCGGGGCATTGATGGCCTGTCGCAAAAAATACTTATCACAAACGACGGCGCGGATTATTCCACAAGCACCGTGAAGCATATCAAGATAAATGACTTTTTGCGCGCGGCAGATTTAGATTCGATAAGTCACGAAACGCGGACAGAGGATATAGCTGTCCAACCGCCCGAGCCCGAGGTAAAACGCACCCCCGCAAGGCAAAGAGATATTCCGATATATCAGTTGTAAGATTTATTTTTTCTTTCCGCTGTTTTCGTTGAAAGGAGATATTATGTACTCTCGCGTTTACGTGGAGATAACAAATATATGCAATATGAGCTGTTCATTTTGTCACGGTCACTCCCGCGTGCCAAGAAGAATGAGCCGCGATGAGTTCTCGCGGGTGCTCGATAAGCTCGAGGGGCATACTAAATACATCTACTATCATCTTATGGGCGAACCGCTGACTCACCCCGAGCTTCCGCTGTTCCTACAAATGGCTACGCAGAGAGGATACAAGTCGGTGATAACCACGAACGGAACGTTGCTGAGAAATCGCGGCGAGGAGATGATTTCGGCGGGGCTGCACAAGGTCAGCATATCTATCCACAGCTTTGAGGGTGACGACGAGGCGGCGTATGAGCGATACATAACCGAGGCGGCGAATTTTGCAGATACCGCCTCGAAAGCGGGAATTATAGTAGTGTTCAGGCTTTGGAACAGGGGCTATGACGGTGGGCGGAATGACAAGACCGTGGAGCTTTTGCGTTCGTGCTTGGATGGCGAGTGGTCGGAGAACACGAAAGGACTTAGAATACGCGATAAGCTATTCCTTGAATTTGGCGACCGCTTTAAGTGGCCAGACAAGAGTGCTGACGTGCAGGGGGACAAGGTCTTTTGTTACGGTCTGCGCGACCATTTCGGCGTTCTCTGCGACGGGACCGTAGTTCCCTGCTGTCTTGACAGCGACGGTATCATATCCCTTGGAAATATTTTCAATGATGATATAGCAGATATTCTGTCCTCGCCACGCGCGAGAGCTATCGTAAAGGGCTTTGACTGCCGCACCGCCGCCGAGGAGCTCTGCCGCAGATGCGGATACGCGCAAAGATTTGTATAATCTAGAGCCAATGCTCAAATATTACCTATACTATTTTTCGGACAACCTATTGAAATAATGATATTTTTATGTTATAATAAATGCGTTATATTAATGTAAGGAGAATGAGAAATGAAAAAGATTATCTGTAAGGTTGAATACGATACAGAATCGGCAACTCTCGTTGCAAAGCGCACGTTCGGCGAATTCGGCGACCCCACGGGTTACGAGGAGAGTCTTTATCAGACCGCTGACGGAAAGTTCTTCCTCTACGTAAACGGCGGAAAGGAATCGGTATACCCAGAGGAGAACATCAAGAGAATGTCTGTCGCTAAGGCTGACGAGTGGAAGGCTGCTCTGTAATTTACTTAAAAGCTCTCCCTGACGGTGTCAGGGAGAGCTTTTGTTTACCTTACAAAAGAAAATCGCGATTTCACTTGATATTATTTGTTCGCTATGATATAATGTAATAGTTAAAGTAATTTTTCGTCGCAATTTTTCGGATTTCCGAGAATATTACGGCAAATAAAAAACTGCCTTCGGGCGGATTGGAGACAGCAAATGGACAACAAAAACAGTCAATTCAAGCCGTACATACCTGCTGAGAAGATCACCACCGAGTTCACTATCACCTCGATAATTATGGGTATCCTTCTCGCTATCATCTTCGGTGCGGCAAACGCCTACCTCGGTCTGCGAGTTGGTATGACGGTATCGGCATCTATCCCCGCCGCCGTTATAGCTATGGGCGTTATCAGAGTAGTTATGAAAAAGAACTCTATTCTTGAGAGTAATATCGTGCAGACGATAGGCTCTGCGGGCGAATCGCTCGCCGCGGGCGCGATATTTACACTCCCTACGCTTTTCCTCTGGGCTTCCGAAGGACTTATGGAAAAGCCAAGTCTCATTGAGATAACACTTATCGCGCTTATCGGCGGTCTGCTGGGCGTATTCTTTATGATACCCCTCAGGAACGCGCTGATAGTCAAGGAACACGGCGTTCTTCCCTATCCCGAGGGAACGGCTTGCGCTGAGGTCCTTCTTGCGGGTGAGGAGGGCGGAGCGAACGCATCTACCGTATTTGCGGGTATGGGCTTTGCGGCAGCCTTCAAATTCATCATTGACGGACTGAAGGCAGTCCCCGGTGAGATATCCTTCAAGATAAAAAACTTCCACGGCGAGATAGGAACGCAGATATACCCCGCTGTAATGAGCGTTGGCTACATCTGCGGACCGAGAATATCGTCGTATATGTTCGCAGGCGGTGTACTCAGCTGGCTCGTCCTCATTCCTCTGATAGTTCTCTTCGGTAAAGACCTTATTATGTATCCCCAGACCGTGAATACTATCGGCGAGCTCTTCGCAGACGGCGGAGCGAGCTCGATATGGAGCTCCTATATCCGTTATATTGGCGCGGGCGCTCTTGCGGCGGGCGGTATCATAAGCCTTATCAAATCCCTTCCCCTTATCATTCGCACCTTCGGCGGAGCGCTTAAGGGAATGAAAAATTCGACCGCTATCCCTACCGAGAGAACGTCGAAGGATATCAATATGAAGTTCGCTCTCGTTGCCATCTTAACGTTGACAATTCTTCTGTGGCTCGTACCTGCTATTCCCGTTTCCCTCCTTGGCGCAGTTATTGTGGTATGCTTCGGATTTTTCTTCGCAACGGTTTCCTCCAGAATGGTCGGACTTGTTGGAAGCAGTAACAACCCCGTTTCGGGAATGGCTATCGCGACGCTCCTTATAGCAACCCTTATCCTCAAATTCACAGGCTCAGCAGGGGCATCGGGTATGCGCGCGGCTATCGCTATCGGCTCTATAATCTGTATCGTAGCGGCCATCTCGGGCGACACCTCGCAGGACCTTAAGACAGGATATATCCTCGGCGCTACTCCTAAAAAGCAGCAGATAGGTGAGATAATCGGTGTTTGCGCCTCAGCTCTTGCTATCGGCGGAACGCTTTACCTGCTCGACAGTGCGTGGGGCTTCGGCTCCGCAGAGCTTGCGGCTCCTCAGGCAACCCTTATGAAGATGATAGTTGAAGGCGTTATGAGCGCTGAGCTTCCCTGGAACCTCGTATTTATAGGCGCACTTATAGCCGTTGTCGTAGAACTTATAGGTATCCCCGTGCTTCCCTTCGCTATAGGTATCTACCTCCCCGTTCACCTCAATGCCTGCATTATGATAGGCGGTGTGGTTCGTCTTATATTCGACAAGATGAGATGCGCTGAGGACAAGAAGAAAAAGGCTACCGAAAACGGAATCCTCTTCTGCTCGGGTATGATAGCGGGCGAGGGCTTGGTTGGAATCCTGCTTGCTTTGTTCGCTATATTCGGTATCGACAGCGTTATCGACATCTCGGGCAAGCTCAATCTTCCACCCGTCGTATCCACTATCGGAAGCCTTGTACTTCTCGGGCTTATAATCCTGAGTCTGCTTAAATTCTCGATATGGAAAAAGAATAAATCAAAAGGTGATTTAGATGCGTAAAAGTAAAAAGCTCCCGGCAAATTACCTTGAAAATATCCCCGTAAGGGCGGCGCATATAAAATGGACGCAAAACGAGGACGGAAAAGTAACCCTTGACATTGAAAACAAGGGCGCTATGAACAGAATAGCGCAAAAGCTTTTGAAGAAGCCGAAGGTATCACACGTCCATCTGGACGAGATAGGCAGCTTCGTGTGGCCATTGCTTGACGGTGAGAAAAGCATTCTCGGCATTGGAGAGATCGTTGAGGCTCACTTTGGAGAACGCGCAAAGCCAACCTACGAAAGACTTGCAAAATTCTTTCAGATACTAGACAGCTACGGATTTGTCGAATTAAAAAATGATAACAAATAAAACTAACGGTCGCACTTTTGTGCGTCCGTTAGTTTTATAATACTCTATAGTCTATTCCGACTACAGCTCCGTCTCTGAGCTGTATCATAAGGTTTTTATTCCCCGACGTGTATGTGATGTTTGTATCACTGAGCTTAGTAGCATTTCCGCACGCCTTTATAACGTCGTCCTTCGTTGATCCTATCGTGATGTTCTCGGGTGTCTTTATCGAATCGTCAAGCAGGGTTATCTGGTCAACCGTTTCCTTATCACCGACAGTCAGCACGTACACCTCTATCGAGGCATAGGAATACTTTGTAAGCGTTCCCTGTCCGCCGCAGTTACCCATAGGCGAGGTGGATTTAGGTGTCCCCAGCGCGGATATGACCGCCTTAGCGTCTCCGCCAAGCTCTACCTTGACCGAGTTGCAATTAACGTAAAAGCTCACTGAGCTTTTAGACGAAGCTCCGCCGTCATCATTATCACTGTCCTTATCGGTATCTCCTTTATCCTTATTGCAAGCCGCGACGCAAAACGCAACGAGCAGGCAAAGCAACAACGCAAAAAATCTTTTCATCTATCTATCCTCCGTTTATTTATTTCGTTCGTTATAATAGCTTTCAAGCCTCGGTCTCCAAGTCTCGGCAAGTTTCGCCTCGCCCCGTCTGTCGGCAAGACCGTGATTTTCACTGAGTATATGACCAAAATATTCGGTCAGCTTCTCAGCGCCATACACATTCAGATGTGCGCCCGCATCGTATGTATCGGTCGACCAATCTATCCCGATATCATCCGCAAGTGGGATAAAATTATAGTATTCAAGATTATGCTCCTCAGCGTAATCCTGAACCTGAACATCCCATTCATCGTGCCACCAATACATCCAGGAATTAGTTGGCGCTTTAACAAGGATAAGCTCAATTCCCCTCTCGTCGCAAAGCTCACGCATCATATCAAGATATTTCCACGCGTTCTCGGCTATCTCATAATCAAGCTCAGCTCTGCCCTCCGAGAAATCTGTTTGAGGAACTATCCCCGTCTGAAGAAGATATCCGCTGTGGGATACATTTGGCGCTTCAAAGGCATATCTGAAATCGTCGGACGTGAGCGAGGTTATTCTCGAATGGAAGCGAAGAAGCGGAAATACGTATTCCACAAAGCTCTCCTCCTCGGTCATCGAAGCGTTTATCGCGCCTATCTTTGAGGACGACCAACGCATACCGTCAAGCGTCATTCGGTTGTACGCCTCACGCTGTGGCTCTCCGTATTTAAGCGCCATAACGTTAAAGACCACCGTCTTCGGTGTCTCATATCTCAGCGTTTCCTCAAGCAGATAATATGACTGCCACACAAGCTGTTGGGCGCTTCCGCGAACGTAAGAGCTTATTCCGTATTTTTCCCAGAGCACGGCGGGAACAAAGCTCTCGTAGACCTCGCAGTCTCCCACGAATATCACGTCATGGTCACCTATCTCTCCGTAATACTCCGAGACAAGCGCACCCTCCTTGTTATCGGTATATTTCGGCATTACGAGCATCTGCAAAAGCAACATCAAAACGCATATAATGAGTATCGCCGAAACAGAGATTAGTATTCTTTTTTTCATATGCGTTCCCCTTATCAGAATTGATTGTATATAAACTGACTTGCGTCGTATCCGACGCTGTACGCACCGAACATTATTATCAAAACGAACAGAAGCCCGAACAGACACCAAGAAAGTATAGGTCTTGAGTAAAGTCTCTCCCTGACGCTCACTTCCCTGCCCGCGCGGCTTACCGCGAACATAAGTATACAGCCGCAAAGAATGACGATATAGTCGGCAATTCCGAGACCGAGGGAAGCCATTCCCCCGACAAGCGCCTCGGCAAGATTAAACTCGGTAAACATACTACCCCACATTCTGAAGGTCAGCGGAACGTCTCTATAGCAGTCAAGTGAACGTATAAGTCCCATAAGCAGGAATGTACGGACTGACATAAACACTCCATAACCGTATGAGCTATGCAGTTTCGGAAATCTCTTTTCAAATTTCGCATAAAGCGGCTCAAGCTCGCGCGACGTCAGTATCACAAGACAGTTGAGCAATCCCCAAACGATAAAATTCCACCCAGCGCCATGCCAAAGTCCCGTCAAGAACCAAGTAATAATGGTAGCAAGATATACGGGAACTCTCTTGCCTATGTTCTTTCCGAGCAGACCTCTGCTTTTCTTCGATATCCAAGTCATAGGACGGCATATCGACAACGGATAGAACACGTAATCGGTGAACCAAGAGCCCATCGTGATGTGCCAGCGGTTCCAATATTCCTTCGTAGACTTCGAGGAAAATGGACGGTCAAAGTTCTCGGTGAGCTTGATGCCAAGCGCCTCGGCAATACCGATAGTAATATCGATACCGCCTGTGAAGTCGGCGTATATCTGCACAGAATAGAGGATTATCAGCGCGAATACGTAAAATCCCGTATACTCCTCGGGCGCGCCGACCATAGTGTTGATAGCCACAAGTACCCTGTCAGCTATCACAAGCTTCTTGAAATATCCCCAAAGTATCCTTTGAAGTCCGTATGTAAAATTCCTATGTTCAAATCTGTGAGGCTCCGTGAGCTGCTCGCCAAGGTCGCCGAAGCGGGATATCGGTCCTTGTATCAGCTGGGGGAAGAAGGACACGAAAAGCGCGAATTTGAACAGATTTCTCTGTGCCTCTGCCTTGGCTCTGTAAACGTCTATCAGATACCCCATCGTCTGGAAGGTATAGAAGGATATTCCAAGCGGTAAGAGCAGCGACGGAATACTCAGCGCGGTATCCGAGCCGAAAGCGTGAAGCCAGGAATTGATATTCACCACAGCGAACGCCGTGTATTTCAGCACCGCGAGAATACCGAAGTTCAGAACAAGACCGAAACAAAGTATCAAAAATCTCTTTTTCTTGCACTTTGCCTTATACGCCTTTTTGTCGTCCTTGGAAAGGCTCTCGCCCTTATCCGCAAGATATTTTTTCTCGCTCTCGCTCACCCCACCCATAAGCCGAGCCATCGCAAAAGAGCTGACCGTGGTAAAGGCGATAAAGACAAGGTATTCCACACCCGCGAGCGCATAGAAGATATAGCTCGCCACAAGTAAGGTCACCCACTGCGTCTTTTTTGGAAGAAGATAATAAAGAAGAAAGACCGCCGCGAGAAAGACTAAAAATTCATATGATGTAAACAGCATTATATCTCTCCGTTAATGCCCTCTCGGCAAGATTTAAGCCTCGTCAAGTCTTGAAATAAGCGTCCAAAGTGCCTGCGCAGAGTTGAAATTCTCGGGGATTATCTCCTCGGGGGGAATTCTAACGTCGAACTCGGAGTCTATCTCGGTCACAAGCGAGACGATATCGAGTGAGTCAAGTATTCCGTCGTCAACAAGCCCCTGCTCGGACGCAAAATCAACGTCGTCGTGAAGCTCCTTCAAAATTTCTATCAGCCTTTCCATAGCTATCTCCTATCAATCAAAGTTTTCCGCCCTCTCGCGCAAAGCTCGGCGGTCTATTTTCCCGTTATCGGTAAGTGGCAGTGCCGTAAGCTTCTCGCATATCGTTGGGAGCATATATCTAGGTAGGTTCGCCGCAAGGAATTTCTGAAGCTCTCCTATATCGGTCTCCCCCACGTAGAAGAGAACTATCCTCTTTTTGTCCTTATCGTAAACACAGCAAGCTCGTTTGACCCCTTCTCTCTTGAGAGACGTGGACTCGATATCACCAAGCTCTATCCTGTGACCCATATGCTTTATCTGGGAATCCCTTCTGGTGATAAACACAAGCTCGCCACGCTCGTTGAGCCGTCCGATATCCCCCGTGCGGTAGACAAGCTCACCGTAGGCGGAATTAAGCGGATTTTGCGCGAACGCTTCAGCAGTCTTTTCGGGATTGTTGTAATATCCCATAGTAACGCAAGTCCCTCTTATACATATCTCGCCCTCCATAGCTTCTCTGCCCTCGTCGTCTATAAGCATAACGTCGGTGTTGTCAAAAGGTCTGCCTATCGGGATAGGCTCGTCCTCCGAAAGCTCCCTGTCGGCATACCAGAAGCAGGACATTCCCGTTGCCTCGGTAGGACCGTAGAGATTGAAAAACCTCGCGTTTGAAAGATTATCCCGCCATATCTTATAGTCCTTCTTTGGAAAGACCTCGCTGCCGAAAGCCACGGTGGTAAGGTACTCGGGGCGACAAGCGTCAAAGCCGCCGAGCGTTGATATCTGCACGAGCGCCGATACCACCCAGCATATAGTATTTATCCTATACTCGTTGAGATATTCCACAAGCTTCACAGGGAACATAAAAAGCATCTTCGGAATAAAATACGTGGTCGCGCCGAGCTTCAGCGTGGGCATTATCTCTTTGAGAGGCGCATCAAAATAAAGCGGAGTCTGATTTCCGAAAACTGTATCCTCGGAAAATCCAAGCGCCGAGCATAGCGCTTCAGTATAATCTATCACTGAGCGGTGACAAGCCACAACACCCTTTGGAACTCCCGTAGAGCCCGAGGTAAAAACCACGTATATCGGGTCTGTATCTATCTGCCTTACCCGTACAGCTGAGAGCATATCGCCGTCAGCCACAGTATCCGAGATATCATCGTATCTCAAAAGCATCTCAACGTCAAACGCCAACGCCTTTTTGTAATTTTTCTCGTCGCAGATTATTATCCTCGCCGATACGCTGTCAAGTATCGATTTCACCCTCTCGGCGGGCATAGCCGAGTCGATACAAACGTAAAAGCAACCCGCGTATATCACGCCGAAGAACGCCGCCATAGTCCTCGGGTGCTTTTCCATAAATACCGCCACAGCCTCGCGGCGCGCCCCAGCGGAACAAAGATAGCTTCCCACCGAGCGTGATGCCGAGAGCAACTCCCCGAAGCTCATTCCCTCCTTGCCGTTTGAAAAAGCAAGCTTTTCGGGCAGACGGAGCGCGGTATCCTCAAGATATTGAAGTATATTCTTTCTCATTTTACATTTTCCTTATTACCAGCTATATCCCGTATTTATGGTATTCGTTGAAGCCTTGGGGTAATCGGTATGGTCAAAGGTCAAAAAGCCAACACTGACGTTATTGTTATAATCGTCAAGCTGCGCCTCGGTAAAGAGACAGCCGCTTCCCGTTTTATGTGGCTTCGCAAGTCTCGTAGCATCGTAATAGTACCATTGTGGCGCTTTCTCCGTGCCTATATTCACCATGCTCCAAAAATGCGTTCCGCTTTGCGTAGTAACACCCTTGGCCCGTTCTATATCAATATTTTCTATTTCAAAATACTCAAAGAACGCCTTGGACACCGCAAAATAAGAATAGCAATCGCCAGAACCACTCTGTAGCGCCAGATATGCCTCTCTCATCCAGTCCGAACGGTCTGTGTTAGATTCGCCGTTAAATACTATATTTTCCTGACCTGCCGACAGCTTGGGGCTGTTCACGTAGGCGTATATCTTCTTGACCTGAGATTCCTTACTCATAGACTTGGTGATACCGAGCGTTGCCGACAGCGTCTCTATCTTTGACATAAGCATATCTCTCGTTACCTTCTCGGCGTAGATGTTCACCGTCAACTCGAAATTTGAGCTGTTTCCCGCCTTGTCGGTAGCGGTGTACCTGACCTTATAGCTTCCCGCCTTTGAGGTATCCACCGCCGAGGAATCCACCTGCACGTCGATGTCCACAAAACAGTTATCTGTAACCTCGATATCCTTTTGATAAGCTATTCCCTCTCCCACATATCCCGAGATAGACGCGGGACCTGTGATAACGGGAGCTTCGGTGTCGACTATAAGCGTCATTACCGTTTTGTAATTTTTCCTGTTTCCGTAGGAATCGGAAAGCTCAAGCTGTATCTCGTAATCTCCAAGCTCCGTGGGATTTACGCCGTTCTTGAACTTCGCCGTGACCTCAGACGCGTCCTTAACGTCCTCGAAAAAATCTATCGCCGCGGGGAAAGGTCCATTCTGATTTACGTAAAGGTGCAAAAGCTCAGCCTTTGGCGCCGTGGTGTCCTCGACCGTAAGCTTGACCTTCGTGCGGCGGTTACCGTAAACTATATAAAACTCATACTCACCAGGAGTGTTGAACTCTCCGTCACCGTCACCGAAGTCATATTCCGCCCCCGCCTTACCGACAAGCGATTGAGCGCTGGGCAATACGTCGCCCGCCTCGAGAGTGTATTCTATATTCATTCCAAGAACATCAATAAAGAGCGCGACCACAAGCGTCAGCATCAAAAGCGCCAGAATGCAAACAGTAATCTTGACGAAAAAAGTCGCTTTTTTTATATTACCCTTGACAGCCTTTGAGAAGCCGTCGGTATTTCGATTATTATCCAACCTCTTATCCTCCGCGATATATTTGTAACGAAGACATGCTTGTCCGAAAGTTTGGACAAGCGTCGACAAAAAATCCCTTGTTTTTCCATATTTTTCTCATATTTTTGAGTGTCGGTATACTTGCTTTTATTATATCATCTAAGTGCTTGTTTTGTCAACCGAAAGATACGCTTTTAGTATATAATTTTATACAAATATCAAGTACAAAAGGACAAACATACCCGACGAAAAAATTTCGTCGGGTATGCTTTTTATTCTTCCTCTCCGCCAAGGCTGTCGCTTACCACTCTGTTCATATATTCTTCCATGGTGATAAGAACTCGCCTCGGCTTGTTGCCATCGGGTTTGCTGACGTATCCCAGCTCCTCCATAGTGTCTATTATCTTCGCTGCCCTTCCGTAGCCTACGCCAAGCCTTCTCTGCATAAGCGACGTGGATATCTTGCCTTCCTCTATCGCCAGCTTCACAGCGTCTCTGAACTTGGAGTCTCCTCCCTCGGAATCCGAGCTGTCAGAGCCGAAGCTGTCACCTCCGCCTGAGCCCTTCTTACCTGCTCCGCACTTAGCGGCTTCCTCCTCAATACGATTTATAAAGTCGCTGTTATACTTAGCCTTGACGTTATTCTCCTTAATAAAAGTAACTATCTTCTCGACCTCAGCCTCGCTTACAAACCCTTCCTGAACACGCATAGGCTTCGACGCGCCAACAGGAGCAAAGAGCATATCGCCGCGTCCTATCAGCTTTTCCGCGCCCGCCATATCGAGAATAGTTCTCGAGTCTATCTGCGACGCGACCGTACAAGCAATTCTCGAGGGAATATTCGCCTTGATAAGACCTGTGATAACGTCTACCGACGGTCTCTGCGTACCGATAACGATATGTATTCCCGCTGCTCTCGCCTTCTGCGCCAGACGGCAGATAGACGCTTCGACCTCGTCGGGGGCTGTCATCATAAGGTCAGCCAGCTCGTCGATGATGATTACCATCTGCGGCATAAATTCCTTCGTGGGATCGTCCTCTGTTACGGCGTTATAAGTCGCGATATCACGAACGCCGACCTCCTCTATAAGCTCAAACCTGCGTTCCATCTCCGCAACCGCAGAAGCCAGAGCTCCCGCCGCCTTTTTCGGGTCGCTGACTATAGGCGCGTAAAGGTGAGGTATATCCTTGTATATATTAAACTCGACCTTCTTCGGGTCAACGAGTATCAGCTTGACCTCGTCGGGCTTTGCCTTGTAAAGAAGGCTGACTATGATACTGTTGATACATACCGACTTACCCATACCCGTAGCTCCCGCTATAAGCAGGTGAGGCATCTTGGCTATATCAAAGTAAATGGGGTTTCCGCCAACGTCCATACCAAGGCTCGCCGTCAGCTTACTCTTGGCGTCGGTAAATTTCGCCGACTCTATAAGGTCGCGAAGATATACAGTCGCCCTCTCTCTATTAGGGACCTCAATTCCCACAGCGGGCTTGTTCGGAATAGGCGCTTCAATACGCACGCCCGACGTTGCCAAATTAAGAGCAATATCGTCAACAAGGTTGGCGATAGCGCGAACTCTCGTTCCCGCCTCGGGCTTCAGCTCGTAACGGGTTATCGTAGGTCCTCTCGAATAGGTTATCTCACGGATACTTACCTTGAAGCTCTTGAGCGTGTCCATAAGCACCTTGGCGTTCTCCTGAAGCTCCTTCGTGAAATCGGTCTGCTCTGTGTGGGGATTTGCCACCAGCATATCCATTGGCGGGAAAACGTATGGTGTCTCTATCTCAACAGGCTCCTCGTCAAGCTCGTCGGGCGCTACCGCCGCTATATCCGACAGCAGCTCCTCGTTTACGATAAGGTCCATATCTATATCTTCACCATCCTGGGTTTCCTCTGCCGACAGGTTTATTTCATTTTCCGACTTCAGATTTTCTATAACTCCCGATATACCGCTGAATTCGGGATTATCGAACACGGGATCTCCGCCGAAATCCTCTCCAACGGTCTCGGAGTCTTGAATATCTATAACATTTTCTTCCTTTTCGGGCTTGTCCTCCGTATCGACCACAGCAGGACCTATAAAGACCTCTGTACTATCGACCTCTGTACTATCGTCCTCTGTATCCTCGGAGTTATCATCAGCGCCGTCGGACATCATCTCGTCTACCGACATTCCCACCTTTTGCGCCTTGGCTCTCTTATCGGGCTTAAGCTCGTCGGCGTCATCTTCGCTCTCGTCTTTGCGGGAAGCCTTTATTCTGCTGTTATGCTTCGCCTCCTCACGGCGAGCCTCCTCCTCAAGAAGCATAGCTTCCTCCATTTCGGCGAGCTTTCTCTCCTTGCGGAGCTTGTTCTTGTACTGCGCGTATATTATTATTCTGTCGGGTGTAAGTCCAAGCATCAGAATGATTATGAGCGCAATTACCGTGATAACGATTATTGCCGAGATGACCGACTCAAATCCCATAACCATAAGCACCGCAAGCACGCCGCCTATAAGTCCGCCGCCTACGAGCTCGTCTCCGCCCTCGGTGAACATATCGCCAAGCTCAAAGCTATCGAACTCGTCGGCAAAGATACCGACAAGCACCGCGAAGAATACTACAAGCAGACACGCCATTACCGTCTGAAGAATATTTCTATTTCTGCGGCTCATCAGCTCGTCGTAATCCTCGTCCTCGGGGCTGATATCCTTGCTCTTTATATTATACAAGCACCACTTAAAGCCTATGTAGACGAGCACGAATGGCATAAGAAACGCCGAGATACCGAACAGTCCGCAGAAGAACCACTGTATCCAATAGCCGATAACGCCCACTCCGTCATCTATCTGCAATATATGCACCGTGAAGAAGCATATCAGCAGAATGAGACCAAGCAGCATCAAAACGTAAGGTATTATGCTCTTTATCACCTTATTATCGCTCTTTTT
>JAZQWY010000137.1:0-4176 GCA_045632545.1 Eubacteriales bacterium
TTAAATATGCTTTTTTCATATGGTTCCCGTCCTTTATCCAAGACATTTTACGAGTACAGCCTTCTGCGCGTGCAGTCTGTTTTCTGCCTGATCAAATATCTCATCTGCATGCGCCTCAAACACCTCGGCGGTTATCTCCTCCTCGCGGTGAGCGGGTAGGCAGTGAAGTACCATCGCGTCCTCGTTAGCTACCGCCATAACGTCATTGTTTATCTGATATCCCGCGAATACCTTCTTGCGAAGCTCGGCTTCCTCCTCCTGTCCCATAGATGCCCAAACGTCCGTGTAAAGAACGTCAGCTCCCGCTGCCGCCTCCATAACGTTATCCGTGCAAAGGAACTTGCCCGTTCCGTTTGCCCATTTCATTATCTTTTCGTCAGGTCTGTATCCCTCGGGGCAAGCGACAGCCACGCTCATTCCCATTTTAATACCGCCGACGATAAGCGAGTTAGTCATATTATTACCATCGCCTATATAGCAAAGCTTGAGCCCTTTGGTAGTTCCCTTGTGCTCACGTATCGTCATAAGGTCTGCAAGCACCTGACAGGGGTGACAGTAATCTGTAAGTCCATTGATAACGGGAATAGTTCCCACAGACGCAAGAGCTTCTACCTCCTCCTGGTCGTATGTCCTTATCATAATTCCGTCAAGGTAGCGAGAAAGAACTCTAGCAGTATCCTCAACAGGCTCTCCTCTACCTATCTGAAGGTCTCTGGAGCTAAGGAAGAGCGCTGTTCCTCCCAGATCGTACATTCCAACCTCAAAGGACACGCGTGTTCTTGTAGAAGATTTTTCAAATATCATTCCAAGAGTCTTTCCCTCGAGAATATGGTGAGGAATTCTGTTTTTCTTTTCGTACTTCAGCTGGTCGGCTGTATTGAGGATCTCGCTGATCTCTCTTTCTGTAAGATCCATCAATTTGAGTAAGTGTTTCATTTCTTGCATACCTCCTTAAATATCTTTATAGTAGCTTTTAATTGTTCCATAGGTATATTGAGCGCGGGTAACATTCTCACCTTTTGCTTTGCTTTGATGACCAGAACGCCCCTCTCCATACACTCAGATATGACATCAGCCGCGGGACGCGCAGTCTCGACACCTATCATAAGTCCGAGTCCGCTTACGCTCACCACACCCTCAGCACCGCTGAGCTCGTCAAATATGTATTTACTCTTTTCTCTGACCTCGATGAGAAGCCTCTCATCAATACGTGATATTACGTTTACTGCCGCCGCCGCGCATATTGGATTTCCGCCAAAGGTAGAGCCGTGAAGCCCGGGTGTATACACGTCCTTGACCTTCTCTCCAAGCAACGTAGCGCCTATCGGAAGTCCGCCCGCCAACCCCTTTGCTGTGGAGACGATATCGGGTGTAATACCGTAATTCATATATCCGTAGAGCATTCCGCTTCTTCCGTTGCCTATCTGCACCTCGTCGGCGATAAGCAGAATATCCTCTTCTTCGGCAAATTTCGCAAGAGCTGTAAGATAATCTGCGTCAAGAGGATTAACTCCCCCCTCGCCCTGAACGACCTCAAACATCACCGCGCAACACTTGTTCACCGCCGCAAGTCGCTTTACGTCGTCCATATTATTAGCCTCGGCGTAAACGAATCCGCCCGTCAAAGGCTTGAAGTCGTTATGGAATGTATCCTGACCTGTTGCCGCGAGAGTGGTGAGCGTTCTGCCGTGGAAGCTGTTTTTGAGTGTGATTATAGTGGTATACTCTTCGCCCTTCTTATCACAGCCGTATTTACGCGCCGCCTTTATAGCGCACTCGTTTGCCTCCGCTCCCGTGTTTGAGAAGAATACCTTACTCATTCCCGTTCTCTCGCAAAGCAGCTTCGCAAGCTTTGCACAGGGCTCGCTGTAATACAGATTGGACGTATGTTGTATTTTACCAAGCTGTTTGATTATAGAGGATATCCACTCCTCGTCCCCTATCCCGAACGTATTTACGGCAATTCCAGTTCCGAGGTCTATATATTCCTTGCCATTATCGTCATACACAAGCGATCCCTTTCCGCTAACGAGTGTAAGAGGAAATCTCGCGTAAGTATTGGCGATATATTCTTTATCAAATTCCTTCGTACAGTTCATATGTTATTACCAGAGAGGAACATGGTTCCGATTCCTTCGTCGGTGAGAGTTTCAATAAGTATAGCGTGCGGTATTCTTCCGTCGATAATAAATACTTTCTTAACGCCGCGTCTTATCGCTTCTATAGAGCACTTTACCTTGGGTATCATTCCGCCGCTGATAATTCCGTCACGCATAAGCTGAGGCGCATCGCTGACGTATATCTTAGAGATAAGCGTGGAAGCGTCATCTTTATCTCTGAGAATACCCGCAATATCGGTCATTGAGATAAGACTCTCAGCGCCAAGCTGTCCCGCAATTCTCGCCGCTGCGGTGTCGGCATTTATATTATATGTATTTCCGTCGTTATCATATCCAACGGTAGAGATGACGGGAATATAGCCCTTTTCAAGAACGTCAAGAATGGGTGTTACGTCCACGTCGGTTATCTCGCCAACATATCCGAGTTTTTCATCAAACTGCTCGGCTTTTATCATATGTCCGTCTATACCGCAAAGACCAATAGCCTTGCCACCTTTATTTTGAAGAAGGTTTACAAGGTTTTTATTTATCTTGCCTGCAAGCACCATTTGAACTATATCTACTGTATCCTTATCGGTAACTCGCAGACCGTTAACAAACTCGCTCTTCTTGCCAACCTTTGTGAGCATCTCGGTTATCTCAGGACCGCCGCCGTGAACGAGAACTACCTTGATGCCTATGAGCGAGAGCAAAACTATATCGCCCATCACTGCATCCTTTAGCTCCTCGTTTATCATAGCGTTTCCACCGTATTTGACAACGATTATTTTGTTATAATACTTTTGGATATAAGGCAACGCCTGAGTAAGCACATCGGCGCGCTGCGCAACATTCAATTCCATCTCTTTTCCTCCGCACAAATCGAACTTTAGGTTCTGTAATCTCCGTTTATCTTGACGTAATCATAAGTAAGGTCACAGCCCCACGCCACGGCGTGTCCCACACCGTCACCTACGTTTATCAGAATACGTATCTCGTCGCAGAGCAATATCTCCTTTGCCTTCTCTTCGGAGAATTCCATGCCCGCACCGTTTTTACAAACCTCTATTCTTCCCTTTTCAGATTCAAAGGCAACGTCTACGCGATTAACATCAACATCAGCTCCGCTGTAACCTACCGCGCACAGAACACGTCCCCAGTTTGCGTCAGCGCCGAACATTGCCGCTTTGAAAAGCGACGAGCAGATGACAGACTTTGCGACTATCTTTGCGGTCTCCTCATTTTTGGCTCCGTCAACTACGCACTCCAGAAGCTTAGTCGCGCCCTCGCCGTCTGCCGCTATCATACGGCATAGATAAGACGTGACTGCGTGCAGAGCCTCGCAGAACACCTCGTAATCCTCTCCCTTCTCGGTTATAGGAGCATTCTTCGCAAGACCGTTCGCCATAATTGACACCATATCGTTGGTTGACGTATCTCCGTCCACGCTGACCATATTGAAGGAGGTCTTAACGTCCTCGCTGAGTGCCGAGGAGAGCATCTCGTGAGAGATAGCGCAGTCGGTCGTAACGAACACAAGCATAGTTGCCATATTGGGGTGTATCATTCCGCTACCCTTTGCTATTCCGCCGATACGGCAAGTCGTACCGCCTATCTCAAACTCATAGGATATCTCCTTGAGCTTAGTATCGGTAGTCATAATTCCCTCGCACGCTACATTGCTGTTATCCCCAAGCTCGTTTACGAGTATCGGGATACCCATAGCGATAGGCGTGATATCAAGGGGTTGACCGATAACTCCCGTGGAGGCGACGATAACGTCCTTTGCCGAGATACCCAACGCCTTTCCCACAAGCTCGCAAGTCTGCGTTGCTATCTCGATACCATTGGCGTTGCAGGTATTCGCGTTTCCGCTATTGCAGATCACCGCCTGCGCCTTTCCGTCGGCAATGTGCGTCTTGGTAACCGTCAAGGGCGCGCCCTTAACGAGGTTAGTGGTGTATACTGCGGCGGCATTTGCCACCTTTTCGCTGTATATCAGCGTCAGATCCTTTTTTATTCTGTTCTTGCGAATTCCGCAATGTACTCCGCTTGCAGAAAATCCCTTTGCGGCGCA
>JAZQWY010000138.1:0-14710 GCA_045632545.1 Eubacteriales bacterium
CGAGAATTTGACCAAGATATCCGAGTTCGCGTTCCGTGGTTGCTCGGCTATCGAAGCAATCACTATTCCCGCCGCCGTTAAGGAGATAGAGGACGGTGCGTTCTTCGAGTGTGCGGGACTTAAAGAGATAGTTATTCCCGAAGGCGTTACAACTATAGGTGACGGCGCGTTTATGCACTGTGAAAAGCTTGATAAGGCAACTGTTGGAGCAAACGTTGAGAATTTTGGCAGACGTGTGTTTGATGTTGCTTCAGAGAACTTCACCTTTGTCGCAAAAGAGGGAACCAAAGCGGCGCAGTACGCGGCTGATAACGGCTATAAGTTCGAAAAGGCTGCTTAAGCCTTTTGAATGAAACATTAAAACCGATAGGTCTTTTGACCTATCGGTTTTTTGGGTTTGAATTTATTTATTTCCAAGCTTTTCAAGAATGAAATCGGATACCTCTTTGGCGATTTTTTCGGTTTCTTCGATATCAAGACTTTCGACCATAACGCGAATGAGAGGTTCGGTACCCGATGGACGGACAACTATTCTTCCCGACTTTCCGAGTGTTTCCTTAGCTTCTCTTATCTTTTCCGCTACTTCCTTGTCGGTGAAGAAGGCGACCTTACCCGCGGGAGATATCTTTATATTTATCGTCGTTTGCGGGTATCTCGTCATTACAGATGCAAGGGCAGACAAAGATTTTCCCTCGCACTTCATATGGCAGAGTAGCTGAGTTGCTGTGAGCTGACCGTCGCCAGTGGTGGCGAAATCGAGGAATATGACGTGTCCCGATTGCTCCCCGCCAAAGGAGTAATCCTCGAGGAGCATACTCTCGAGAACGTATCTGTCGCCTACCTTTGTGGCAACGAAGTGAAGGTCGTTTTCCTCGCAGAATTTGCCAAATCCGAAGTTGGTCATAATAGTTCCGACTACCGTATCGTGATTGAGCTTTCCTCGTTTTCTCAGGTCGATCGCGCATATCGCCATTATCATATCACCGTCGACTTCGTTTCCGTTCTCGTCTATGCACAGACATCTGTCTGCGTCTCCGTCAAAGGCGACACCGCAGTCCAGCTTGTTTTCCACGACGTACTGAGCGAGGCCCTCAAGGTGGGTAGAGCCGCAATTCTGATTGATATTCACGCCGTCGGGGGTATCGTTCAGAATGTGGACCGTAGCGCCAAGGCTTTCAAAAAGCGCTCTCGCCGTGGTGGAGGCAGACCCATTTGCGCAGTCTACGGCGATATTCAGACCTGCCAAAGAGTGGTGTACGCTGTTCTTTATATGGCGAACATAGTCCTTGACCGCGTCCGTAGCGTGGGTGACACGTCCAACGGCTCCGCCCGTGGGCAGCTCGGGGATATCTACTCCGTCAAGTACGATAGCCTCTATCCTTTCCTCCAGCATATCGGGCAGCTTGAAGCCGTCTCCGCTGAATATCTTGATGCCGTTGAATTCGGCTGGATTGTGCGACGCGGATATCATAATTCCCGCGTCAGCTTTGTATTTTACTACTAGATAAGCGACTGCTGGTGTTGGTACAACACCAAGCTGTATCACGTCAGCCCCCACCGAGCAAAGCCCCGCCGTGATAGCTGCGCACAGCATATCCGAGGATGCGCGTGTGTCGCTTCCAATAACGAAGACAGGTCTTCTTCTGGACCCGTCAGCAAGGACTGCCGCCGCGGCGCGTCCTATTTTCATAGCCATTTCGCAGGTAAGCTCGGTGTTTGCTACCCCGCGAACGCCATCTGTTCCGAAAAGTCTTCCCATATTTGCTTTCCTTTCGTTAATCAGATTTGCTTATTATATTCCCCGAAGCCTTATAAATACTGTTGGGAGGAACAGTTCCGCGCACACTGGATAGGGGATATATATTTGAGCTTTTGCCTATGACAGTCCCGGGGTTGAGTACGCTGTTACAGCCTACCTCCACACAGTCGCCTATCATAGCTCCGAATTTTTTAAGTCCTGTCTCTATAATGCCATCCTCTGTTTTTACCGTCACAAGAGTTTTGTCGCTTTTTACGTTTGAGGTTATCACGCCTGCCCCTGTGTGGGAACGGTATCCGAGAATGGAATCTCCCACATAATTAAAATGAGGAGCCTGAACAGAGTCAAAGAGGATAGCGTTTTTTAATTCGCAGGAATTTCCCACAACGCAATTTTTTCCTACAATGACCGAGCCACGGATAAACGCTCCGGGTCTTACTTCTGTTTCGGCTCCTATGATCGTTGGACCTAAAATGGTGGTGTTTGGCGCAACGGTTGCTTTTTTTGATATCCTTACGTTCTCAGACGGTGAGTAATATTCACCGTCTGGCAGAGAGGCGATAAGCCTCAAAATATGATCCTTTATCCGCGGTAGGGCGTACCAAGGGTATTCGCACGTTTGCAGCAATTTTCCCGCGAGTGTGTGCGAAAGATCAAAAAGCTCTTTGGTTTTTAGAGAGTACATTTAATCTCCTTTCTAAAAGAATGGTATATAAAATCGCGCCGTAGCGCGAATTTATAGCAAAGTCTATTAAATTACAGCAATTCAAGATATTCCTCAAGGCAGAGTCCTGACAGATATATCTCTGTGGCGGCGGTTCTTCCCACGAAGCGGTAGTGCCATGATTCATATCGGTAGGACGTCACTTCGGTCTTGTTCTCGGGGTAACGAAGGATAAAGCCGTATTTGTGGGCGTTCTGAGACAGCCATCTGAACGCGTCGGAATTTTCAAAATCGTTGTTCAGCTCTCTCATGGATGTGGTCATAAAATCCACGCAAAGACCGCTTTGATGCTCACTCGTTCCCGGGCGTGCCGCAGTTTTTAGCACCTCGGCCTCTGCGGCGTTACGGTCAAGACCGAGGTCGGTGTATTTTTTTACGTAACCCTCAAAAAGGTCATACTGATAGGTGTAGCTTCTATAGGCGCTTGTGACGTATACCGAGCTTGATTTCAGGTCCTTCTCCATAGCCTTCATCATTACCTCAAGAGCCTCCTTCGCGCTTGGCAAAAGCTCATAGGTGTCACCGATCGCGGTATACTTGGAGGAGATAGAGGAAAGCGTCTCGGGCGTGAAGGAATCTCCCAGGGGGTGGGTGGCGTTTACCAGAATGATATATGGGGAGTTATCCTCGGGGTCTATGTACGATAGCTTATCTGCCACATCAGTATTGTATTCAAAAACTGTGCCGACTGTGCTTTGGATCGCCTGAACTACGGTAAAATTAGTGTTGGAGAAGGTTATATCCTCGTTGTAGGTCACATCCTCAACTGTATAGCTCTTTCGAGTGATATTGACGATGTTTTTCGTTTCATTGATTTGAAATTCTATACCGCTGGCAATTGCCTTGGATATGACCTGATATGGAACGAGGCATTTTCCACCGCCGATTATTGCGGGGGCGGGGATATTTACCTTTGCGGCGTTTATGACGGCGTACTCGCTTTCATTTGTGAATTTGAGGTAATGGTCCTCTGAGGCGATATATTTCATTGATTCCTCAGAGCCGCTGACCGACAGTCCCGCAAATTCCGCAAATTTGTTCATATCCACGTAGAGAACGTCGTTTATAACGGTATCCTCGTATTTCCACTTTATCTCTTCGTCCTTCGCTCCGAACTTGCTGTATATGAAGCGGTAATCACGCTTGCTGTTCGCGCCGAGAGTTCCCGAGAGATGTATGCCCAGAAGTATCGCCGAGGCGATAACGGCAAAGACGAGGGCTGAGATTATCACTGTGGCTACAGTATTGTTCTTAGCAAATTTTACGATTTTATTCTGTTTCTTTTTTTCTGGAGGCGGTATCTGACTTCTGTCGTCAAGCTCTTCCAACCTTGCGCGGAGCATACCGAGCTCTTCCGAGCTGAGTTCCTCCTCGGGTTGGCCGAGGACCGAATTATCTTCTTTTTTCATTTTCCTGCTCCTGACAGTTTCGTTAGCCTTACGGCTTGTTTTCAACGATTATAAAGAAGGGCGAGGTGGGAGAGTTGAGAATGTTTATCTTTGTGGCGCATACCTTGTAGCGTGAAAGTCCCGCAAGGTAATCGCATATAAGCTTTCCTTCCTCAGCGCCCTCGGGATGCCCGGGATAGACCGCGATAAGAATTATGGCGTCGGGCGCCATAAGTGATATCGCCGCCTCTATAGCGGGAAGGGTGGTTGAGCGCATAGTGGTTATCCTCTTGTCACTTCCCGGGAGATATCCGAGGTTGAACATTCCCGCCTTTATAGGCACGTCCACGTATTTTTTTACGTTGTGATGTGAATCAAGGATAAGCGTGCAGTTATCGGGGCAGTCGGATTTCGCCAATCGGTCTGACGTAGAGGCGAGTGCCTGCTCCTGTATGTCGAAGGCGAAAACGTGACCGAACTCTCCGACGGTCTTTGAGAGAAACTCGGTATCGTGTCCGTTGCCCATAGTGAAATCGACCGCAACGTCACCCTCGCCGAGGTGAGTAAGTATAAAGTGCTTTTGAAGCTCCAAAAGGTCTATCATTTTTAGTGCTTGCCTTTCATAAGGGTATATCAGTTTGTCTGATTTTTTGGCGGTTCGGGAAGATGTATGTCCGAACGGAGGAATTTTATAGAGCGTTCGACAGAATCCTTAGAGTTGTACCAAGGCTCGTCGCCGTATCTGTAATCGAATTTTTTGCAAAACCAGCTTATGTCGTCCTTGAGCTCGGCGAGATATTTGTTCACTATCTCCGAGCAGTCCTTGGAGAATGCCGCCGCTTTCTTTTTTTGTAAACGGTTGTCGGCGCATTCAAGCAGCGCGCGGTAATGGGGCAGACAGAAATAGGGCTGAGCCTTTAGTTTTGCCACGAATTCCTCGTCCTTGTCCCAGAGGTAGACCACCGTTTCTATCATATGTCTGAAATTGAAATCTATTCTGCCACAGACGTAGCAGGAGCATTCAAGCTCCGCCACGCGCTTTTGCGGCTTTTGCCCCAAAGCGAGAAGTCCACCGCCCTTGAGGTCGGAGATGAGCTCGTCAAGGTGGCTCTCAAGCGTGAGCGCCATTCCAAGACGGTTCTTTCTGACGAACATCATATCGTAATGCGTTTTGCAAAAGCCCTCCTTGTTGGTCATTATTCTTATGTCGGGTTCCATCATAGAAGCGCCGAGTATTGATTCAAGCTCGTTGTTTTCAAGCTTGTTATAGAGGGCGCACATGGGACAGCCGCAGGAGGCGTCGTCACGCGAGGCTTCAAACGCCTCGTTGACGGGGATAGTGTATATCTGTTCCATAATTCTCAGACCTTTCCTATCAAAAAAGTATTGCAAAACAGAGCTTGCCGTTATATAATATTCTAAACGGACAAGCGAAATATCATATAATACATTATATCACAGCTTTTTTATATTTTCAATAGGTATTTTATGTTGAATTTTTGGAGGAATTATGGGTTCGGTTTCTATGGTTGAGGAAAAGATAGGCGGCGTACATAAGGTAAGGCTTTTCGGTGTGAAGGATTTTGACGTGGCGAAGATATTTGACTGTGGACAGTGCTTTCGCTTCAATCCCGTAGAGGGGAGCGCGCACGAGGTCGAGTTTTCGGGTATCGCTATGGGGCGTTTTATCTCGGTCGCTCAGGACGGCGAGGATATTACGATATACAATTCCACCGAGAGGGAATTTGAGACGGTATGGCGGCATTTCTTGGCGCTTGACGAGGATTATGGGGCTATTGCCGACAATATAGCGTCAAGATCGGAGAATCCCGCGCTCCGCAAGGCGATAGAGTACGGAAACGGCATCAGGATACTTAACCAAGAGCCTTGGGAGACAGTCTGTTCTTTTATCGTCTCCCAGAACAACAATATTCCCAGAATAAAGAAAATTATAGAGGCTATGGCAGAAAAATGCGGGACGGCGGTCGATATCCCAGAGGAGCTTAGGGGACATACTGCCGAGGGTATGTCGCCATACGCTTTCCCCACGTCCGAGGCGCTGGCAGGGCTTGGTGTTGACGGACTTTTCGCGCTAAAAACAGGGTTTCGCGCCAAATACATATATGATGCCGCAGTGAAGGATATGGCGGGGGAGATAGACTACGAGCTTTTGCGCTCATCGGACAGTACCGCCGAATGTATCGAGCAGCTTTGCCGAATAAAGGGAGTGGGACCAAAGGTGGCGAGCTGCGCCCTCTTGTTTGGCTTTGGTAGGTACGACGCTTTTCCCGTGGACGTATGGATAAAAAAGGTGATAGCGAAATATTTCTCGTCAGAGGGAGAGAGCTTCTCTCCTGAGGCGCTTGGCAGATATGCTGGTATCGCCCAACAGTATCTGTTCTATTACGAGAGATATTGCGTACAGGGGGAGGATAAATAAGGTGTATATTCTTCGGACAACCTTCCCGAAGTGTTGTTTAACTTTGTTGGATTATATCGATATTAGATGTTAAATGTTGAAAAGTCTAACAAGGGGATATAAAAAGTTGTGAAAAAAGTTCGGTTTTTAAGGGATCTTTTCAATTTATTTTTCACGAGAGATTGACAGTTTATCTTAAATTATGTATAATATACCCGAGCAAAACACCGAACGATTTTGGATACATTTTATGTAAAAACGATGCGGGATACTTTGTTTAGAAAAATTTATGTTTTTCTCGTAGCGTCTACGCTTACGAGCTTTGTAGGAGACAATAACGACGATGATAGATAATAACAAATTGCAAGGAACGAATACTGCGGAGGCTTTACCGCTATCACCCGATGAGATATTTATTACCGAAAGAATAATCGCGGATGGGGAGACAAAATACGCTATTGTTTATGATAAAGACGATTTTGCAGCAACTCAGTTTGCAACGGATGTGTCAGTCCTGCTTGAGACGGTCTTCGGAGTTAAGGTCGACTGCAAGGCTTCTGACGTCAATCAGCCGCTTGGTGAATATGAGATAGTTATCAGCGAAGCCAGAAAAGGTGTTGATGATGTTAAGGAAAGTCTTAAAGAGGTAAACGATTTCGCTGTCAAGCTTAAGGAAAAGAATCTTATTCTCTACGCAACGGGACATTCGGCGTATGCCTATATGCTCGAATACCTTAAGAGAGAGGTGTTTGTCCCCTCTACGCTCGGCGATTGTCTTACTGTGACATCTGATGATGATATTGTTTACAGTCAGTCCGAGCTTAATTCGGTAACCTATCCCGAATATTGGAGAGAAAAAAATACAGGAGACTTTTCCATAGCGACGTTACGGGCTATGTTCGAGCCTCGCGTTTACGAGTATAAGACCGATGTGACTATGCCCTACCGTTTATACGTTCCCATGAACTACGATTCCGCGAAAAAACACCCCGTTCTTCTTTACCTGCACGGTGCGGGAGAGAGGGGGAACGATAACTTTATTCAGTTCACGAACCTTCTTGGTACCGCCTTTGGCCAAGCGGATAACCCTTTTAAAGATGCGATAGTCATAGCTCCTCAGTGCCCTGAGGGAAATCAGTGGGTAAATACGCCTTGGGCTTTCGGAGACTATCGTGTGGACGATGTTATGGAATCCAATGAAATAACAATGGCACTTAAGATATTTGAGTTGGTGACGGAAGAATTTTCCTGTGACGAAAAGAGATATTATGTGACGGGAATTTCTATGGGCGGATTTGGTACGTGGAATATACTTATGAGACACGGAGAAAAGTTCGCGGGAGCAGTTCCGATATGCGGTGGCGCCGACTCCACGAAGGGTGCGGTAGTCAAGGATATACCGATATGGACAGTACATAGCATTGATGATCCGGTTGTTCCTGTGTCCGGAACGCAGAAAATGGTTCAAGCCATCAAAGATGCTGGCGGGACCAAGATAATTTATACCGAGTTGGATGGGCATGGACACGGCGTATGGAACTATACCGTCAACAGTAAAGAGATATACCAATGGCTCTTTAAGCAAACCAAATAAAATTAAGCGGAGCTTCAATGAAGCTCCGCTTCTTGTAAAATGAAAATCTTGCGATAGTTGAAGTTTTTTACTGTTCTTTTATGTGTAGCCCCTTCAAAAGCTCGCATTCCGCGTCAAAATCGGGTGTATATTTTTGCGACGACGAGGATAGCTCCTGAAAATATCCCTCAAAGCCAAGCTCTATAGCGCGTGAGAGGACTGAGTTATATTCAAACGAGGTCAGCTTGCGATGAAGATTTTTGAATTCGCACTCAAGGGCGAACTCAGGGGTATATTGGCTCATAAGGCTTAGCCTTATATCCTTTATGGGGACGAGTCTGCTCAGATTATCAAGCAGGGCGATACTGTCGTGGCGGCAGGCGGGGAGTATCAGGTGACGCACTATCACACCGCTTTTCATTATACCGTCCATCTCAAACCTTGCCGCGCCCGTCTGACGGAACATCTCGGCTATAGCGGCGCTCGCCACCTCGGGATAGTCGGGCGCGCTTGAATAATCGGCGGCTATCTTTGGGGAGGCGTATTTTAAGTCGGGAAGATATATATCCACAAGCCCGTCAAGCATTCTGAGTGTTGAGATATTCTCATACCCCGAGGAATTATACACCACGGGAATATTTAGTTTCGGGCGTACCTGCTCCAGGCAGAACGCGACCGAATCTGCAAAATGTGTGGGTGTGACGAGATTTATATTGTGAGCGCCCAGTTCCTGTAGCTTCAGGATAAGGGAACAGAGCCCATCGCGGCTGAGCTCGTAGCGCATACCTTCCCCTCGGCTGATAGTCTTATTCTGACAGAATACGCATCTGAGATTGCAGCCGCAGAAGAAGATAGTGCCAGAGCCGCGTGTCCCGCTGATAGGCGGTTCTTCCCACATATGCAGGGAAGCGCGGGAAACGGTCATTTTCTTGCTCTCACCGCAGAAGCCGAGCCTTTTTCGGTCTCGGTCAGCGCCGCACATTCTCGGACAAAGAACACACGAATCCATAATCTATCCTTTCAAGTATGATAGATATATTATACATTGAACTTTCGCTTTAATCAAGAGAATGGTAAAAAATTGTGATTTTATGTGGACAAAACCGCATCTGGGTGGTACAATAATAAAGTATTGAAATATTATTTTAGAGGTAGCTATGGATAGAATAAGGAGCGCGGAGATACTCTGCGTGGGAACAGAGCTTTTGCTCGGTGATATAGTGAACACAAACGCGGCTTTTCTGTCGCGCAAGCTGGCAGAGCTTGGGATATGCGTTTACCGTCACGTGGCGGTGGGAGACAATCCCGAACGTCTTAAGGCGGCGCTTGAGAGCGCCCTTGCTCACTCGGATATGGTCATAACAAGCGGTGGACTCGGCCCGACGTATGATGACCTTACCAAGGAGACTGTCGCGGAATATTTCGGGAGAGGTATGTCGATTGACGCTCACTCTCTTGAGCGTATTGAAAATTATTTCAAAAAGACGGGACGCCTGATGACCGAGAATAACCGCAAGCAGGCTATGATGCCCGAGGGAGCCGTCATATTTGACAACGATTATGGCACTGCTCCTGCCCTCGCTCTATGCGGAGGAGAGGAAAATTCCAAGACTGTCATAATGCTCCCGGGACCCCCGAACGAGATAATACCTCTTTTTAATGAGCGAGTTATGCCTTATCTGCTCAGCCGAACCAACAAGGTGATACTCAGCAGAAATATCCATATTTTTGGAATGGGCGAGTCGTTGGTGGAGAGTATTATCGGGGATATAATGAAAAGCTCCGAGAATCCCACGGTAGCTCCGTACTGTAAAAACGGAGAGGTGAGACTGAGAGTAACTGCTCTCGCGGACGAGCAGGAGGAGGCTCTTAGACTGTGTGACGGTATGATAGATAGGATATCCGATACAGAGGTCGGAAAATGTATATATGGGATAGATGTTGACTCTCTTGAGAAGGCAGTCGTAGAACGGCTCGGGGAGAGGGGGCTAACTCTCGCTTGCGCCGAATCCTGCACGGGCGGACTTGTGGCAAAGCGATTGA
This sequence comes from Eubacteriales bacterium, assembly GCA_045632545.1. Taxonomy (GTDB): domain Bacteria; phylum Bacillota; class Clostridia; order Oscillospirales; family CAG-272; genus HGM12713. Next base: position 9,907 of record JAZQWY010000138.1, read on the forward strand.
CCGACATATCGGGAGCGTCGGAGGTCTTTCTTGGCGGTTGCGTGACCTATACGAACGAGATAAAGATGAAGCTCCTTGGCGTAAAGCGTGAGACGCTCGACGCTTACGGCGCGGTATCCGAGCAGACTGCGAGAGAGATGGCGGCGGGTGTCCGCAGAGCTCTTGGGGCAGATATCGGAGTGTCGGTGACGGGTGTCGCGGGCCCCACTGGAGGAACTGAGGAAACGCCCGTCGGTACGGTATTCGTAGGTATAAGCACTGAGAGGGGAGAAAGTATCAGACGGCTTTCTCTTTCCTCAATGAAGAGCAGAGATTATATCAGAGAGGTCTCGGCAAGTCACGTAATGGACATAATACTCAAGTCCTGTGAATAAAAAATGTTGTTTTTTGGTAATATTCTGCGCAAAAAGGTATTGATTTTTTTGGAATAATGTATTACAATAATAATACGCATTTATTTTTATGTTAAAATATTAACCGATATATACAGAAGGTGCAAAAGAAATGAAAAAATTCAAAAGAATAGGCGTCCTCTCCTCGGGCGGAGACGCACCCGGTATGAACGCGGCAATAAGAGCAATAACGAGAAAGGCGCTTGACGAGGGCGTTGAAGTCATGGGCATTATCGGCGGTTACAGTGGACTTATCGGCGAGAATATGATACCGCTGACGTCAGGCTCTGTTTCAAACATAATCACCCGCGGCGGAACTATGCTCTATTCCAACCGTTGCCCCGAATTTAAGACTGAAGAGGGGATGCAGAAGGCGATAGCTACCTGCAAGAAGCACAACATCGACGCTATCGTGGCGATAGGCGGAGACGGAACGTTTCGGGGAGCTACAGATCTTACCCTACGCGGAATACCCACTATCGGCGTTACGGGAACTATTGATAACGACATCACGGCAACCGATTATACGGTTGGTTTTGACACCGCGATGAATACTATACTTGACACGGTAGACAGACTTCGTGATACCTGTGAGTCTCACGCGCGTTGTAATGTGGTCGAGGTTATGGGGCGTGACTGCGGTCAGCTTGCCCTTATGACAGGTATAGCTTCGGGTGCCGTTGTGGTATGTATCCCCGAGATACCCTTCGACGAGGACGATGCTATGGATCAGATACTCAAGGCTAAAGCGCAGGGTAAGAGAGGAATGATAGTTGTCGTAAGTGAGGGCGTATTCGCTACCGACGAGAACGGAAATAAGGTTCCCTATGGAGAGGTCCTTAAGCAAAGGATAGCCGAGAAAACGGGAATCGAGACGAAGTTTGTGCGTCTGGCGCATATCGTAAGAGGCGGTTCACCCACTCTCCGTGACAGACTTACAGCCACAAAAATGGGCGTTAAGGCAGTCGAGCTGTTGCTTGAGGGTAAGAGCAATCTGGTGGTCATTGAGGACGACGGCGAGATAACGAGCATGGATATCGTATTCGCTCTTACCGCTGACCGTATGTATAAGAACAAGCTGAAGGAAGGAGATCTCGACAAATTCAGCGCTGAGGAGATCAAGGCTATGGAGGCTATCTGCGAGAAGAGACGCGCGGAGATATCCACGCTTTACAAGATGGCACACGAGATCTGCAGATGATCTGCGATAAAGGTTAATTTTCGGCGGGGAAACCTGATATTGGGGTTTCCCCGCGGATTATGTTCTGTGGAGAAAATGATGAGTAGAAAAAAGAACTATCTGCTTGGAATGAAGGCGGGAATACCGATATCACTCGGTTATTTCGCGGTGGCTATAACCCTTGGTATCGCGGCTAAGAACGCGGGGCTATCCTCTTTTCAGGCAACGCTGACGAGCTTTCTTATAAATGCGTCCGCGGGGGAATATATAGGCTTTACACTTATCGCGGCGGGGGCGAGCTATGCCGAGGTGTTTCTGATGGAAGCGATAGCAAACGCCAGATATATGCTTATGTCGGCGGCGCTCAGCCAAAAGCTGAAGCCGAATGTCGGTACTTTTCAGAGAATGCTGCTTGGATACTGCATTACAGACGAGAATTTCGGAGTTTCGATTTCTCTTGACGAAAGGCTGGACCCTTTTTATACATATGGCGTGGCGACCGTGGCAATACCCGGGTGGTCGCTTGGAACGCTCTGCGGCGCGATACTCGGAAATATCCTGCCCGTAAGTTTGCTCTCGGCTCTCAGTGTCAGCCTTTACGGAATGTTCATCTCGGTGTTTATACCCGAATCAAAAAAGAACAAGATAGTGGCGGCGCTGGTCGTTATAAGCTTTGCGCTCAGCTACGCTGTGTCGGCGATATCTTTCTTTGACGGTATATCTCAGGGCGTTAAGATAATAGCGCTCACTGTTATCATATCTCTTGCGGCGGCAATATTCTTCCCTATAAAGGAGGAGAGTGAAAATGCCGCATAACGTTTACGTATATATTTTCGGTATGGCGCTGGTCACCTATCTCATAAGAGTTCTGCCGCTGACGCTTATCCGAAAGGAGATAAAGAACAGGACGGTACGCTCGTTTCTTTATTACGTACCGTATGTCACTCTGGCAGTGATGACCTTTCCCGCTATTCTCGACGCTACGCAGTCGCCTATATCGGCAGCTGTGGCTCTTATCGCGGCGATAGTTATGGCGTGGCTCGGTAAGGGACTTTTTGCCGTAGCGGTACTAAGCTCGGTGACTGTCTTTGTAATAGAGCTTGTTATGTCGCTTATATAAGACAAGGAATTTAATTTTGTTGACAATAAAATGAAACTGTGATAAAATATATAGGATATTAATTTATTGATGTAAAAGGAGCAAGAAAATGCATTGGTCTGAACAAATTGCGCTTAATATAATTGAACGCAATCCCGACAAGGAAGAATACGTATGCGCGGCGGGCATCAGCCCCTCGGGCTCGGTACACATAGGAAATTTCCGCGACATCGCGACGCCGCTGTTCGTTGTGAAGGCTCTGGAGAAGATGGGAAAGAAGGCTCGCCTACTTATTTCTTGGGACGAGTTTGACCGTTGCCGCAAGATACCTGCAAACGTTCAGGCGGTGGTAGGCGACAGCTATGATAAATATATCGGTTGCCCTTATGTTGATATTCCCGACCCATGGGGCTGTCACGAGAGCTACGCAAAACACTTTGAGGAGGAGTTTCTCAAGGGAATAGAGCCCTTCGGTATCAAGCTTGATTGTCGGTATCAGGGCGAGATGTACCGTTCGGGCAAATACACGAAGGACATTATAGAGTCGCTGCAAAAGAGAGGCGAGATATTTGAGATACTCGACTCTTTCAAGACTAAGGATACGGGCAAGAGCGAGGAGGAGCTCCGCGCTCAGCACGACGAGGAGAAGGCGAATTACTATCCCGTCAGCATATTCTGCCCCGAGTGCGGAACTGACTTCACGAAGATAACCTCGCTTTCTGAGGACTGCACCGAGGCGGAGTACGAATGTAAGTGCGGACATAAGGGACACTTCAATTTCCTCGATAACTTCAACTGTAAGCTTGGCTGGAAGGTAGACTGGGCTATGCGTTGGAGATACGAGCAGGTTGATTTTGAGCCGGGCGGAAAGGACCACGCCGCGCCTACGGGCTCGTATAATAACTCCAAGATAATCTCCAAGAGGATATTTAACCACGAGGCTCCTCTTTTCCAAGGCTACGAGTTTATCGGAATAAAGGGTGTTGCGGGTAAGATGTCGTCCTCCTCGGGGCTTAATATGACGCCCGACACTTTGCTCGAGCTCTACCAGCCCGAGATAATCCTCTGGCTCTATTCGAGAACAGAGCCCACAAAGGCGTTTGATTTCTGCTTTGACGACGGAATACTTCGTCAGTATTTCGAGTTTGATAAGATGTATAACGAGTATATGGACGGCACGGCTAACGAGCATACCGCGGCTGTTATGTATAACTGCGTTATCGAGGGAAGAAAGCTCCAGACTGTTCCTATGGCGCTCCTCGTTCAGCTTGGCTCTGTTGTGAATTTCAACGTGCCTATGCTTGAGACCGTGTTTGAGAAGATAGGCACTCCCTATAAAGAGGTTGATTTCTGCGACAGACTTGACAGAGCGAAGTTCTGGCTTGAGCAGTGCTCTCCCGAGAGTGTGAACAGGCTTCGCCGCGGACGCAATTGGGACGTATATTCTGAAATGGACGAAAAGGAAAAGAGGGAGATAGAGCTTCTTCACGCCTTCCTTTCGACCGACGGATACACACTTGACGACCTCAATGCCGAGCTTTACGCGATACCCAAGAGAGTCTACGGTGAGGATATGCCCGAGAAGGAGCTGAAGGGCATTCAGGGAACCTTCTTCAAGAACGTATACAAGCTGTTGATAGACAGAGAAAGAGGCCCGAGACTGTATCTCTTCCTCTACGCTATAAATAAAGAGGATTATATCGGTCTGCTTGATTTCTCATACCCCGCTACCGAGACTGAGCTTGCTCCCGAAGTGGACGAGACCGCAGAGGTCGAGGCTGTGGAAGAGAGAGTATACGGAGATCCCGATCCCGTAGAGCCTATAAAGGACGAGGTCGATATAGACTTCTTCTCCAAGCTTGACCTTCGTGTGTGCAAGATAGAGAAAGCGGCTGAGATAAGAAAGTCTCATAGCTGCTTGAAGCTGACGCTTAACGACGGTATCGGACAGAGAGTTATCGTGTCAAGTATCAAGGGCGAATATAAGCCTGAGGAGCTTGTTGGCAAGAAGATAATCGTTATCGCAAATCTTAAGCCCGCGCGTTTTGCGGGGGTTACAAGTCAGGGAATGCTTCTTGCGGGAACTAACAACGCTTGCGGCTGTAAGGTCGTGTTCGTTGACGACATGATACC
>JAZQWY010000139.1:0-8180 GCA_045632545.1 Eubacteriales bacterium
TCACCGCGGTATTTTGCTCCCGCTATCATCGCCGACAGGTCGAGAGATACTATCCTTTTCTGACGCAGATTTTCGGGTACGTCCTCGTCGTATATCCTCTGTGCGAGACCTTCGATAACGGCGGTCTTTCCAACCCCAGGCTCGCCTATGAGACAGGGGTTGTTTTTCATTCGGCGTGAGAGTATTCTGATAACGTGCTCGGTCTCACTCTCTCTGCCGATTATCGGGTCAAGCTTTCCTTCGGCGGCGTAAGCGCTCAGGTCACGGCCGTAAAGCGACAGCGTGGGCGCACCCGATACTGCAGACTTGCCCGAGCCCTTATCCTGGGGTGTTTTCTTTGATTTATCTGTTGAGACGCTTATATATCCGTTTATATCGTTCCTCAGCTCCTGCAGGGATATGCCGCAGGCATCAAGCAGCTTGACTGCAACGCAGTCTCTCTCGCCGAGAATTGCCAGAAGCAGGTGCTCTGTGCCGATATAGCTGCCGCCGCACCTTGATGATTCCTCCGCGGAGATGTGAATTATACGTTTTAGCTTTGGCGTCATATCCGAGGGGGTGAGCAGAGTGGCTGAGCCAAGCCCCGCAGTTTGTGTTAACTTACCCTTTAGCGCATCGGGGCTTGCGCCCTTTGTACTAAGTAGCTTTTCGGATACCGAATCTTTCTCTGAAGCCAGAGATATGAGAAGATGCTCGGAGCCGATATAGGTGTGCCCGAGCGCTTCGGCGATACCTAGGGCGCAGTTTATTGTATTTTGAGCTTTTTGTGTAAATTTATTTGCCATATAAGACCTTCTTTGGTTTCTTTGCTTTTTTAGGATTATTGACCGATATAAGAAATATTATTTATCGGCTGTTAATTTTATCCGAGGAGGTCTATCTGACATAGTCGTAGGCGTAATTTCCGAAGCTCTCGGCTATTCTGTCCCAGGTGGCTCTGTCCACACGCCCTGTTACAGGGAGCTGATTTTTGCTTTGAAAATCGATTATATTCGCTTCGGTCGCCTCGTCGAAGATACCGCTTACCACGAGTGGGATAAAGGTGTCGTAGATTATTCTCAGCTCATTCAGAAGAAGCTGAATGATGCTTACAAGATAGTATTCGTCGCCTCGCGAGAGGGAGTATCCGTCGGGAACTCTTGGAAATAGAGAAAGAGGCGCGGGGACGGCGTTTTGCCCAAGCGAAAGAAGATATTCCTCGTAGAGCCTGTTCCAAGTGGCTCTGTCGGCAACGCCGCTTTCAGGGAGCGACGACCTTCTCTGGAAGGCTCTAAGTGAGCTTTCTGTTACGGTGTCGAATATACCGTCTATGGGGGGAGAGGCGATATTGCTGTCGGTGTAGGATAACTGTCTCAGGTAGGTCTGAAGATTTCTTATAGCGTCTCGTTCGTTATTGTTTGGCATAGTCTCTCCTTTCACGCGCCCACGTCAAAGCCGGGAAACTGTCCCTCGTTCAATCGGGAACCGTTAAAAAGGTCGCTGTAGGTGGTGGTCAGCGCAAGCCACGTAGCGGCGGCGACAGTTCCCGTAGGCTCTATTCCGAATAATCTTTGAAATGTAAGAACGGCATCCTGTGTCTGCGTTCCGAAATATCCCGTTACGGGGACTGTGGGTATTTCGGTGAATACGCTTGCCACGTAGTTCAGGTATTCCTGAAGAAGCGTCACGGCGTCCGAAGATGAGCCGAGACGCAGAGGGATACCGGGGTAGGGAATTATATTTCCTTCAACGTATTTCAGCGGTATGGTTGAGACAAATCCGAGATAGGTTCTGTATATAGACTCCCACGTGTCAAGGTCGAGCGTGCCCGTTGCGGGCAGGTCAAAGGTCCTCTGCGCGGCGCTGACCGCGTTCTCGGTTGAAGGACCGTATATTCCGTCGATATCTATCGATGGGATAGTGTCGTAGAAGGCGGAGAGGTAGTCAAGCAGATATTGGAGATTCGCCACCTGAGAGCCTGAAGCTCCGGGCTGCAGAGACTCGTCGTATTGGTCGGTGACCTCGTCGAGAGATATACCCTCCGAATCAAGCTCGTTTAGTCTCTTTACCGCGTTGTATATAAACTGTGTGCGATACCAGGTCGCCTTTCCAACTATGCCGTCGGGGGTGAGCGAGAATATTTCCTGAAACCGCCTCACCGCCTCCTCTGTGTCGAAAGAGAAAACTCCGTCGGGAATAGCTATCTTGGGAATTGATGGGTAGTTGTCTGATATTCGGTTCAGACGTATTTGCAGAGCCCTTACCGCATCTCCCGCGCTGCCAAGACGCAGAGGACGTTCGGGCGCACTTATAGTTATGCTCTCTACGGGGGCGTTGGTGACTATATCAATATCGTCGCCGTAATAATAGGTCAGTATCTCATAGGGGGTAAATCCCGAGTTGGCAAGGTCAACCGTCCCCCACTGGGAAAGACCGTTGCAGGTGACCTCAATACCGTCGCAGTATTGTGCGAACAGAGGTTCGATATTGCCTCTGCGTGAGATATAATCGTTGAATATCTCGCCGACTATTTGGTATACGTTCTCAAAGATATCTCTGCCGTTGACGAAGGACTGGTCAATGCCTGTGGAATTGGTGATGTCGAAGTCATATCCGCGTGAACGGTAGTATTCCGTGTATACTCTGTTCAGGGCGAATGATATCTGCGCGTATATATTGGCGCGGATAGAATTTTCGGGCCAGGTGGGATATATCTCACTTGACGCGACGTTTGCTATGTAGTCGATAAATGGAATTGTCACGTTCTCGGCGTTAGAGTCGGGCGGTCCGAGATGGACGGTTATAGTCTCGGGTATAAATGGAATATTAGCGTCCAGAATTATCACCTCCGCCCACTGTAAGGTTACTGTCATCGGGGGCTATGTTAGCGTTTGGTTCTAAGGAATCGGTGAAACGGTTGTCGGGACGGGGAATCATAACGGCGGGCTGAATTGACGTTATCGAATCGAATACCGCCACGTTGGTGAAGGATAGGTCGATATACCCCTCCTTGAATATGTCAATGTTATAGAGGGCATAGGGAGCGACGTTCCCGGGAACCTCGGAAAGACCGCGCGCGGGGGCAGGGAGAGAGACTTTTTGCGTTAGTCCGTCTCGGTTGGTGGAAAGCGAGTAGATGATACCCGAGTTCTGCGCATCCCCTCCGCGTATATTCACAGACGCGCCCTCGAGAGGTATCGCTCCGCGCGCCGTGGATACCTTTACCACAAGGAAGCCCGTGCCTGCGGGCAGTTGAGTATTATTGTTCATCAGAGCTTCATCCTTTCTTTATGGTTTCGATAGAAAGTATATGAAGGTCTGACGGCGGTTGTGAAAATTTACTTTTTTTCTTCTTTTTCACGCTCCTGACGTTTTTCCTCCGTGTCTACCAGTGCCGCGCCGATAATTATGATAGTGGCGCTCATAAATATATGCTCAAGAAAGGCAAAATGTGTCCTTGCCAGAATATATCCCGGGATATCAGGAGTTGAGAGCGCGGTCACAAGGAATGCCAAGAGATACAATACTATGATTGGAAGCCCGATACCGATGATATGAGCTGCTGTCTTTGATAGAAATGGGAAATGTTTTTGATTGAAAATATGTAATTTCTTGAAAATATTCATCAATATCCTCCGTTTTATGTATAAATATTCTTTATTTTCCAAAACAGGCGCGAGAGGGGGGATATAGTAAAATTTTTCTCTCGTATTTTATTTGCGGAACGCAATTCGGATACTATATGTGTAATTATACATCGAAAAGAGCCCTTGTGTCTATGCTGAAATCTTGGAAAAGATGTATTCTTTTTGCCGAAAAACGAAAAAATGTAAACATACAAGTTCGCTATAGCTACAAAAACAGAATAAATATTCAAAAATTCGTCTGAAATATGCAAAATATGGAATTTTTGCCCCAAACTGAGTGGCTTTTGGAAATAAGTTCAAAAATTTCTTAATCCCGACGTTGAAAAAGTGGGGGTATAATGTCCCATGTTCGGGAAATTTTTAATTAGGAGGTAGAACACATGAGTACCGATTTATACGTATCTTCGGAGATGCTGAAACTTGAAGAAAGGAGGGCCGATTTTCTCGGCATTTCGGTAATATATTATTTCTTCGAGCTTTTATCACCGTCAGGGCAGAGATACTACGCGGTCGAGGTTGTGAGCGATGACGACACCTCGTTGGCGGTCGTGGGGAAGGAGAGCGCGCTTGCGTATGAATTCTATGAGAGAATAGTAAATTCAGGCGTCACGCCCTGCAGTTTGCAGGACGTGGTCTCTGATAAATTTATGGAAATGAAATATCTGTAAAAAACTTTACTTTTTCTCAAAAGTGTGATATAATTATCTCATCAAAGAGAAAGGGTTGCCTTTTGGCATACAAGATAGATATGAAATGTCCTGCTTGCGGAAGTCCTGATAGTAAAGTAATAGATTCAAGACCTATGTCGGAGGGTAACAGTATCCGCCGACGCAGAGAGTGTCTTGCATGTCAGAAAAGATTTACTACATATGAGATAATCGAGACAGTTCAGGTGTTCGTTATCAAAAAAAGCGGCGCGAAGGAGATATTCGACCGCAATAAGCTTATGCTGGGAATTATGAAGGCGTGTGAGAAGCGGCCCGTGAACGCTGAGGAGATAGTTAACGAGATAGAGAGCGAGCTTCAGAACTCACTTTCTAACGAGGTGACTACCAAGGAGATAGGCGAGATGGTTATGGACAAGCTTAAACAGAGAGATGAGGTGGCGTACGTCCGCTTTGCCTCTGTCTACAGAGAGTTCAAGGACCTTGATACCTTTATTATGGAGCTTAGCAGCCTGAGAAAGAAAAAGTAAGGAAGGATACTTTCTATACCCTCTCACCCGCTATCGCGGTAGCTCTCCCCGAGGGAGAGCCTATGGTGAGAAATCACACTGCTGTGCAAGTAAAAACACAGTCCAAGGAACAAAGTAAATCCTTGGCGCACCTACGATAAAGCAGATTGAAACTTATAAACTTAAAAGGCGAAAAGGAACCGGTAATTTTTCATTGCCTGTTCCTTTTTTGGTTCAATTTCAACCTTGGGTAGAATTACAAATATCAAACTCAACATTCTTACTATTGCAAGTTGTATTTCGACGTGATATAATATACTTACAAGATAGCTATCTCAAAAAAACTTGGAGGATAGAATATGTTAGATCAAAAAGTATTTGGCGAAAAGCTTCGCAATCATAGAAAGAAGCTTGGTATGACGCAGGAAGATGTTGCAGAAAAGGTTGGTGTTTCTCCGCAGGCTATCTCAAAATGGGAGGCAGGAGATTGTTTGCCCGATTGCTTTAATTTGAAGGCAATAAGTGATGTTTATAAAATATCTGCTGATGTACTTCTTGAAACTGAATCAAGTGGTGATCTTGATGCCGTATCAAGCAAAATTGAGCAGCTTGCGACAGAATTTGTTTGGTCAATGGCAAACTATGACCGCTATAAAAATAATCTTCGCCAAGAGCTTGGCGAGGATCTTTGGGAAATGTGGAAAGGAATCTATTTTGCTGAAGTCGGCAATCGTGATAGGCAAGAGCAAAGTAAGAAGCAAGGAAATCTCAGAATTAACGGCTCATTCGGAACGAAAGTTTGGGATGATCAAGGCATTGCTTGTGTAATTAAATCATCACTTATAAATCAACTTTCTTCTTTTGATCAAAGCACTATAGAGGTAATGCAGACACTTTGTAGTGAAGAAGGACAAAAACTGATCTTGGCTTTGCGCTGTGACACCCCCACACCAAAGCAAATATTGATTGAAAAAGCCAATATTGAAATAACTCGTTTGAATGAACTGCTATTATTGTTTATTGAGAATCGCATTATTGAATTTAGTGAGGATAATCCACCGGAATACAAAGGATATATGATTAGCGGACATTGTGGTATTGTTGCGCATATGTTGCTGGCTGCGATGTATATACTCAACAAAAAGAAGTATGAGGTATCTCAGTTTATCCATGTATCAACAGACAAATAACTAATACACCCCGCCTCGCGCGGGGCTTTCATTTGTTATAGACTAATTCACATTTTTGTGCTATAATAAACTCAACGAAAAGTTGAGCGCGCTCATTTTTAAGTCGCTTCAGTTACCGTGCAACGTGTGATATAATTTAATTACGGTACCGATATAAACTATTAAAGGAGGTGCTGCTATGGCAACAACCATGGGGCAAATCATAAAGAAACTACGCAAAAGGCGCGGATTCACCCAAGAAGAGCTCGCAGAACGTTTGGGAGTAACGTACCAAGCGATCTCAAAATGGGAAAACGATTCCGGAATGCCCGATATTTCGCAAATCGTACCATTGGCATCAATATTTGATGTCAGCACAGATTTCCTATTCGGCATAGACAACACATCAGAAACCGAAGAAGCGCTTAAAATCGTTTCAAGCGCAGACAGTATACAAGAATATGGCAAACTCGACACATATCTGAAGGCGTACGATATCTTGTTGGATGGTTTGAAGAAATATCCTAACAATTATATGATTACGTATAATTGTATGAACTTGGGTGTTTCTCTTTCATTGCCGGACAACGGATGGATATATGCAGGGGAACGTGCCGAAGCAATAATCCACGAAACAATCAGACAGGCTAATTTCATAATCACAAATTCAAAGAACGTCTCGGATATTTTGTGGGCGCGACAGAACTTGGTTTTCTTATACAGTGCAAACAAGAAATTTGACTTAGCCACGACCGAAGCCCGCAACTTTCCCGTTCGCACAGATCTTACACTATACTCTACAATGGCGATCGTGAATGAGTATATGGGCAACCACGAGCGAGAAGCAACCTACTTGTGTAGCGATATTGATTATTCGCTCCAAGCATTCGAAAACAATGTCGCTCGTTTGGGCAAAGCATATTATAAAAGCGGAAATTATACTGATGCCATCGAGGTCTATGAAAGATTCTTTTCCGTTATGAACGCAATCTTCAAAGATGAGTGTCCTCCGCCATATCACGATTTTGATTCCGGAGATTGTTATTTGTTGCTCGCTGAAGCATATCTTGCTACCGGAGAGGAAGAAAAAGCAATGGATGCGGTCGATAGTTCTATTATGTACTATATTGATCTCCTGAACAGAGAAACAGACGGCGAAAACTGCTACCCGATAGTTGTTTGCTCTCCGATTGTAAAAAAGCGTGAGTTTAAGCAGCGAATTCGCAAGGATATCATAAAAAAGAAACTGCAAAACAAATTATCCGATAAGTGTATCGAGAAACTTAATAAAAACAATCGTTTCGTAGAGCTTCTTGATATGGTGAACAATATCCAATAATTATATTTATTCGCCCCGCCTTGCGCGGGGCTTTGCTTTTGTGCCCACAAAAGCAGTGCTTGTCAGGAAAAGCAGATGGACTTTCGAGGCACGTAAACCAAAGGGGCAGATTGTCAAGCAAGTGCAACACCAAAAAATGCTTCAAAAGGCGAAAGCCAGCCCAAGCATTTTTTCGGTCTCAAGTTAATAGATAAAACAATATTTTGCAAGGTTTCATTATCCAAGGAATGAAAATTGTAGCCTTTAGGGAAGAAAAATCTTAAAATATCATTGGTGTTTTCGTTGGTTCCGCGTTGCCAAGGTTTATGCGGTTCCGCAAAATACACCTTTGTATTTAGATTTTGTTCTAACTCTCTAAATTCGGAAAATTCCGAACCATTATCTAAAGAAATACTGTGTACCGGCATATCCTTAAGTAATGTTTCTATCATTTCTCTTGTTTTAGTAGAAGAACGGTTATTAATAAGTCCGGCACATAGAAATCGTGTTTTTCTGTCAACCAGCGTAACCAACAAACCTTTTCCCACTCCACCATATACTGTATCACCCTCCCAATCTCCGATCCTCAATCTATACTTAATGACGTCGATCCATTCGGGGATAATACGATCAGGATGGATGGTATTATAGTTAGAATTTTGGTGACATCTATGCTTATCTCTGCGACGGAGATGCTCTTTAGCTGTTATTTTAGGGAATCGATTAGCCTTAATTGCCCTATAGATAGTAGAAACACAAAGTTTTTTACGTTCGGGATAAAGCAGCTCCCAGCGTCCGCATATCTGTTCGGGGGTCCAATATTGTTTTAAGTGAGCAACGATAAAATCCCATTTGGGAGTGTCTGGATTCAAAGCGAAACGCTTTTGTTCACG
>JAZQWY010000140.1:0-5933 GCA_045632545.1 Eubacteriales bacterium
GTGAGGTAATGCCTGCGGGAGAGGGGTTTGAGGTTATAGACATAAGCTCGCTTTCCTTGCCTTTGACGGTTGTCGAGGCATATCGGGAGCAGGGTGGCGGATACGTGTTTAAGTTGAATACCACGGGGTATTCCTCTGGTATGGTGATAATGTGCGGTGTCAGCGCTGACGGTACGGTAAGCGGAGCGGTATGTCTTGCCAGCACCGAGACTCTCGGCTACGAAAAGACCTACGGCGACGGTATGAAGGGAGTGTCCGCGGATAGTGTTGACGCTGTTGACGTTGTCTCGGGAGCTACCAAAACCACCGCGGCATATAAGGGCGCGGTCAAGGACGCGCTTTTGGCGTTCGAGACGCTCAGAGGAGGAAAATGATGAAGAATAACGGAAATCTTTCGATATTGTTCAAGGGAATACTTGCCGAGAACCCCGTTTTCATTCTTATTCTCGGAACCTGTCCCACTCTCGCTACCACAACGAGCGTTATAGGCGCGCTCGGCATGGGTCTTGCCACGGCGGCAGTGCTTATATGCTCAAATATCGTTATCTCTCTGCTCAGAAAGGTTATCCCCGATAAGGTGAGGATACCTTGTTACATAGTTATAATAGCGGGCTTTGTTACCGTGGTTCAGATGTTTATGCACGCATATCTTCCCGATATGTACGAGCTTCTCGGAGTGTATCTGGCGCTTATCACGGTTAACTGTATAATTCTTGGAAGAGCAGAGATGTTCGCTGGGAAGAACTCTCCGCTGAAGTCTGCGCTTGACGGTGTTGGAATGGGAATAGGCTTTACTCTGGCTCTGCTCTCGATATCCACGATACGCGAGGTGCTTGGAAGCGGGAGCTTTGCGGGAATACCGATACCCGTGCTATCGACACACACTATCGACGTGTTTATAAAAGCTCCGGGCGGAATGCTTGTGTACGGCTTTATGATAGCCGTAGTCTACAAGCTCACCCACGGAAAAGGACCGAAGAAAAAGAGCTTTTCCTGCGTGGGCTGTCCCTCTGCGGCGCTTTGCAGAACGGGAGCCTCTTGCTCTGAAAATATCGGGAATAAGGAGGAAAACTAAATGGATATGTTCAAAACGCTTGTCGTCATTCTGCTTTCCTCAGTGCTGATAAACAACTACGTTCTCAGCCGATTTCTCGGTATCTGCCCCTTCCTCGGAGTTTCAAAGAAGCTCAATCAGGCGGTGGGAATGGGTATCGCGGTAACTCTCGTTATGCTTATAGCAACGGCGGTTACCTGGCCTATACAGTACCTTGTGCTGAACAGATTTGGGCTGGAGTATATGCAGACCATCGTGTTCATTCTGGTAATAGCTGCGCTCGTTCAGCTCATAGAGATAGTGCTCAAGGAGCTTTTGCCCGCGCTGCACAAGGGACTTGGCGTATATCTTCCGCTTATAACCACGAACTGCGCGGTGCTTGGTGTTACGATAAACAATATTACCGACGGATACGGATTTATTGAGTCTATAGTCAGCTCGCTTGGCTGCGGACTTGGATTCTTACTCGCTATGGTGCTTTTCTCGGGACTGCGCTCACGCATCGACGAAAGCGAGATACCCGAGAGCTTCAGGGGACTTGCCTGTACGCTCATAGCCGCGTCATTCATCTCACTTGCCTTCTTCGGCTTTGCGGGGATAGTGGATAATCTTTTCGCATAAGGAGGTCGCGATAATGATAGATATATTGATAGCTCTCGCGGTAGTGGGAGCAGTAGGACTTATCGCGGGGATACTTCTTGCGCTCGTGTCGCATTTCTTTCACGTGGAGGAGAACGAGACCGCAAAGCGGCTTCGCGAGTGCCTGCCTGGTATAAACTGCGGAGCTTGCGGATTTAAGGGCTGTGACGATTACGCCGCCGCAATGGCGGAGGGGGGTGCTAAGCCTAACCTCTGTATTCCTGGAGCTGAGGACGTGTCGGTGGCTCTTTCGGATATACTCGGCGTCGTTGCCGAGAAAACCGAGGGAATGGTTGCGTTCTGTCACTGTAACGGTAACTGCGAGGCGACCTCAAAGAAGGCTACCTATGAGGGTGTTCGAAGCTGTAGGGCGGCGGCTATGCTTTACGGTGGACCTGATGCCTGTGAATACGGGTGTCTCGGCTTTGGAGACTGCGAGGATGTCTGTCCCGCCGATGCTATATGCGTAAGAGACGGAATAGCTCATATCGACGCCGGAAAATGTCTTGGTTGCGGACTCTGCTCAACCGTATGTCCCAAGTCTATAATCTCAATGGTTCCGAAGCAGACGAAGACTACCGTGGTGATGTGCAACAATCAGAACCGCGGCGCTGACGCTAAAAGGGCTTGTCAGAATGCTTGTATCGGATGTAAAAAATGCGAAAAGAGCTGTCCTGCGGGTGCGATAACCGTTACGGGTAATCTTGCAAGGATAGACTACGCAAAATGCGACGGCTGCGGCGTGTGCGCCGAGAGCTGTCCTACCAAATGTATTAAGTCGGTATCCTTCTCCGAGCTTGTGACGGCGGGGAAGTAAGGTCTCCTGTTTATGAAAGAGGAACAAAGAAAGGTAGCCGAGGTCAGACGCAGACGTAGAAACGACATTATTCTTGTCGCCGTCATTCTCTTGTTGGCGGCGGCAGGGATAGCTATATTTTTACTCGCTCGAGAAAGCGGTGAAAGGGTTGTGGTCATGCTTGACGGAGAGGTCTTTGCCGAGTATTCGCTCTCCGACAGCGTTACCGCTGAGATACCGTCGGGTATAGAGGGGAAGAACAGAAACCGCCTCGTTATCGCTGACGGTAAGGCTTGGGTGAGCGAGGCTGATTGCCCCGACCTTATATGCGCGAGACACAAACCGATATCGCACGAGGGCGAGACTATCGTCTGCATTCCCAACAGGCTTGTTATTTCTATAGAATAAAGGGCGAGTGACTATGAACGGAAGAACTAAAAAAATCGTTTTTTTGGCGCTTATGGCATCCCTTGCCCTGACGCTTTCGTATCTTGAATCGCTCCTGCCTCCGATATCGGCGTCCTTCCCGGGGATAAAAATGGGACTTCCGAATATCGTGATAATATTGACGCTTTATTGCTTTGGCGTAAAAGAGGCGGCGGCAGTCTCCTTTGTGAGACTTGCGGGGGCGGTCTTGCTTTTTGGCAACGTGGTGACCTTCGCGTATAGTTTTGCGGGGGCGGCGCTCAGTCTCTCGCTTATGGCGATTTTGAGACGGCTTGATGTTTTCTCTGCTGTAGGAGTGAGCGTTGTCGGCGGTGTCAGCCACAACGCAGGACAGATATTCGTAGCGATACTTCTGCTTGATACCCCGCAGATAGGATATTATATGTGTGTTCTCGCTACGTCGGGAACTGTGGCTGGAATACTTGTGGGTTTCGCGGGCAGTATAGCTATAAAGTATTTTAAGAGGATTTATTCGGGTGTCGACAGATAGATTTTTAGGAGGGGATAGGGTGAAAAGAATATTTTCGGTGCTTTTGCTCCTATGCGTCTGCTTTCAGGGGCTGACGCTATCCTCTTGTAAGGGATTATTCAAAAGTAAATATACCTCGACCTCGTTTGAGTATTTCGACACCTTTACCACGGTTGAGGGATATGCAAAGAACAGGGACGAGTTTGACAGAATATCAAATGGTATAATGTCAAGTCTAGGATATTATCACCGCCTTTTTAATGTGTATGAGAGCTATGAGGGGATAAATAATCTTCATACGGTGAACAGTGTTGACAACGGTGCGCACAGTGTCACGAAGGTTGACGGGGCTATAATAGATATGCTGTCATTCTCGAAGCAGATGCACGATAAGACCGACGGAGCTGTGAACGTGGCTATGGGAAGCGTACTTTCCTTGTGGCACGAATACCGCGCGGCGGGATTGAGTGACTCCGCAAACGCAAAGTTACCGCCTGAGGAGTTGCTTAGGGAGGCGGCTAAACATACCGATATAAACAAAATGATAATAGATGAGGGAGAGAGTACGGTCTTTCTAAGCGATCCCGAGATGCTGCTTGACGTTGGCGCTGTTGCCAAAGGCTACGCCGTCGAAATAGTGGCTAAGGCTCTGGAGGAGAACGGGGTAGCGGGTTACGTTATAAACGTGGGCGGAAATGTCCGTGCGATTGGAGATAAGCCCGATGGAGCGAAATGGCGAAGTGGGATAGAAAATCCCGATACCGATGCGGACGAGCCGTATTTGGCGGTGCTCTCGCTTGCAGGGGAGGCCCTTGTTACCAGCGGCTCTTACCAGAGATTTTATACCGTTGAGGGCAAGAATTATCATCATATCATAGACGGAACGACGCTTATGCCTTCTGACAGATACAGTTCTGTATCCGTGGTCTGCAAGAGCTCTGCGCTGGCGGATTCCCTCTCCACGGCGCTGTTTTGTATGGACTACGAGAAGGGTTCGGCGCTCCTTGACAGCTATGAGGGCGTGGAAGCTATGTGGCTGTCTGCCGACGGCGACGTGAAATATTCATCGGGATTTTTAGATTACGTCGTCGATTGAAAAAATGTTTAAGCTGAATGAAAAAAACTATTGACAAAAGGTTATTATAGTGTTATACTTTTTAATTGGTTGAGTGATATTATTCCTTTTTTTGGGTTATCATTCAGCGAGATAAAACGTGTTGTTTTAATCTTATATTCAGGAGATAAAGAAATGGAACAGAACACAAGAAAAGTTGGTACGGTATCAAGAGGAATTCGTTGTCCTATCTTCCGCGAGGGAGACGATTTGGGAGAGCTTGTAACAAAGAGCGTACTTGAAGCCGCAAAGTCTGAAAACTTTGAGCTTCGTGACAGAGACGTTATCTCTATCACGGAGTCGGTCGTGGCTCGCGCTCAGGGGAACTACGCGTCGGTCGAGGCGATAGCCGAGGACGTTCGCGCAAAGCTTGGCGGCGAGACTGTCGGAGTAATTTTTCCCATACTTTCCAGAAACCGTTTCGCTATATGTCTGCGCGGAATAGCTATGGGCTGCAAAAAGGTAGTCCTTATGCTCAGCTATCCGTCCGATGAGGTCGGAAACGAGCTTGTAAGCCTTGATAAGATAGATGCCGCAGGTATTAATCCCTATTCCGACGTACTGACTCTGGAGCGCTACCGTGAGCTTTTCGGAGAAAATCTTCACGAGTTTACAGGCGTTGATTACGTTCAGTATTACAGCGACCTTATCCGTTCCTGCGGAGCAGACGTTGAGATAATCTTCGCAAATCAGGCAAAGACTATTCTTAACTATGCCGACTGTGTTCTCACCTGTGATATACACACTCGCGCTCGCACCAAGAGGATACTCAAGGCGGCGGGAGCAAAAGTGGTCTGCGGACTTGACGATATTATGACGTCATCCGTGAATGGAAGCGGATATAATGAGAAATACGGACTTCTCGGCTCTAATAAGTCTACCGAAGATAAGATAAAGCTTTTCCCCAGAGATTGCAGAGGACTTGTTCTTGATGTTCAAGATAGAATACTCAAGGCAACGGGCAAGCACGTTGAGGTAATGGTCTACGGAGACGGAGCTTTCAAGGACCCCAAGGGTAAGATATGGGAGCTTGCCGACCCGGTCGTTTCTCCCGCGTATACAGACGGACTTGTAGGAACGCCCAGTGAGCTGAAGCTGAAATATCTTGCTGATAACGATTTCAAGGACCTTTCAGGCGAGGCGCTCAGAGAGGCGATTTCGGCAAGTATCCGAGCAAAGCAGGGAAATCTTGTTGGAAATATGGCGTCTCAGGGAACTACACCGAGACAGCTTACTGACCTTATCGGTTCGCTCTGCGACCTGACAAGCGGCTCGGGCGACAAGGGAACACCCGTCGTTCTTGTTCAGGGATATTTTGATAACTATACAAATTGATAGATGTTTATTAAGAGCAAGGGGAACCTTTTGAGAAAAGGTTCCCCTTGCTTTGTAAGAGGTAGTTGAATAAAGTATA
>JAZQWY010000141.1:0-6268 GCA_045632545.1 Eubacteriales bacterium
CTATGAATCAGGACATATTTGTAAAAAAATATTTTGGCACTATTGCCGAAAAGCTTGTACCATACGGATATAAGCCTGACGAGCTTGTAGATTGTATCTGGCAAGGTACTGCCGCGATGATAATGAACGACGGAAGCCGCAAAAACGAGGACGTGTTCTGGGAGGTGTTCGCAAAGGTATACGGAGATACCGCGCTGAAGGATAAAGAGATATTTGATTCTTATTACAGCAAGGAATTCTCGGAGGTCCGTTCTGTTTGCGGATACACACCTATGACGGTACAGATAATATCCGAGCTAAAAAGAAAAGGGAAGAGACTTGTACTTGCCACAAACCCAATATTTCCCGCGATAGCTACCGAGACTAGAATGGGCTGGGCAGGGATAGCACCTGAGGATTTCGAGCTTTATACTACATACGAGAACTCACGTTTCTGTAAGCCTAACCCGAAATATTACGAGGACATTTTGGAGCATATCGGCTGCTCCGCCAAGGAGTGTCTTATGGTTGGAAACGACGTTGACGATGATATGGTAGCCGAGAGCTTGGGAATGAAGGTTTTTCTTCTAACCGACTGTCTGATAAATAAAAATAACGGGGATATCACAAATTATCCTCATGGCGGCTTTGAAGCCCTGAAGGAGTATGTAAATACTTTGTAATGTAGCAAGATATGAAACATTAAAGAACATATATATATAACAGGAGGACTTAATATGAACTTTACTGACAGAGCCAAAGAACTGGTTGCAAAAATGACCTTAGAAGAAAAAATGGAGCAGATGAAATTTAATGCTCCTGCCATAGAGCGTCTTGGTGTTCCCGCCTACAACTGGTGGAACGAGTGTTTACACGGAGTGGCGAGGGCTGGCGCGGCGACTGTGTTTCCACAAGCCATTGGTATGGCGGCGAGCTTCAATACCGAATTGATGGAGGAGGTTGCCACCGCTATTTCCGACGAGGCAAGAGCCAAGTACAATCAGTATAAGAAATTCGGTGATACCGAGATTTATCAGGGGCTGACATATTGGTCTCCAAATATCAATATTTTTCGCGATCCCAGATGGGGAAGGGGACACGAGACCTACGGAGAGGATCCTTATCTTACAGGACAGATGGGTACGGCTTTTATAAAGGGCTTGCAGGGAGAAGGAAAATACCGCAAGCTGGATGCCACTATCAAGCACTTTGCGGTTCATAGCGGCCCCGAAGTCTTGCGGCATGGTTTTGATGCCAAGGTAAACGAAAAGGATCTGCGCGAGACCTATTTGTGGGCATTCAAGTATTGCCTTGACCACGCCAATCCCTCTGCCGTTATGGGAGCATATAACAGAATAAACGGTGAGCCCTGTTGCGGAAGCAAGACACTGCTTGGCGATATTCTTTATGGAGAGTGGGGATTTAAGGGCTATGTGGTTTCTGATTGCGGTGCGATTGCCGATTTTCATAAGAATCACAAGATCACTGCCGATGCGGCCGAAAGCGCTGCCATGGCGGTTAACAACGGTTGCCAGCTCAACTGCGGAGAAGCGTACGTTTGGATGAAGGACGCATACGAGAGGGGATTGGTTACGGAAGAGACTATTACTGTTGCCGTCGAAAAGCTCTTTGAGGCTCGTTTCCGCCTCGGTATGTTCGATGATGACTGTGAATACGATCAAATTCCCTACGAGGTAGTAGAATGCAAAAAGCACCGCGCCCTTAGTCGTAAAATGGCGCAGGAAAGCATGGTGCTTTTGAAAAATGACGGTATACTTCCGTTAAAACAGGGTGTGAAGATTGCTGTCATCGGTCCCAATGCCGATAAAAAAGAAGTACTTTTGGGAAATTATTTTGGAACGCCCTCACGATACACCACGCTTTTGCGAGGAATTCAGGATGCCAGCGAGGGGCGTGTGGAGTACGCCCTCGGCGCTCATGCCTATAACGACGAGCCTGAAGGCGGCACGAACTGTCTTGAACGTAAGCTTCGAGAGGCAATCCTTGTCGCTGAGCGCTCAGATGTGGTAATTCTTTGCATGGGGCTCAATCCGTCTATGGAGGGAGAAGAGGGAGATGCCTATAACAGCGGCATGGCAGGAGACAAGGAGGACATTGATCTGCCCAACGGACAGCGTGTCTTGACACGCGCCATTGCTCAGCTTGGTAAGCCTATGATCTTCGTTAACGTCAGCGGAAGCTGTGTCAATTTGGACTTTGCCGATCGCTATTGTAACGCCGTACTTCAGTGCTTCTATCCGGGGGCAGAGGGAGGAGACGCTCTGGCGGATATTCTATACGGTAAGGTCTCGCCCAGCGGAAGATTGCCTGTCAGCTTCTACCGTACCTTGGATGATTTGCCCGACTTTGAGGACTACTCTATGGATAACCGTACTTATAAATTTTACAAGGGCAAGTGTGTTTACGATTTCGGTCACGGTCTGACCTATTCCGAGATTGAGGAATGCTGGTTGGACGAAAATACCGTGGAGCTGACCAACAAAGGAGAATATGATACCGATTACGCGGTGCTGAAATTTGAGTACATCCCACACAAAAGTCTTTGCGGTTTCAAGAAAGTTAGTATTGCCAAGGGTATGACCAAACGTGTAACATTCTAACAAATAATAAAAACACCGAGATATATCTTCGATTCGATTAATGAAACGAGGAAAACAAAGGAACGGCGGAATCGTCTTTCACACAATCAATAATAGTAAAAAACGATAATAGACAAAAGCACCTCCTATGGCGGTAATAAATAATGCCATAGGAGGTATTTTATCTTCTGAAAGATTTAGTATTAAGAAATATTCGAAAATATAAGATGAGACACCGACTCAGCCATCGGGTATGATTTTCATTCAATAGTAGTATCTATCTTAAATCTCATTATTTTACGCAGAGTGTTTTTTGGGAACTCGTCCTTGCGCACCTTGATGACTGTAATCTTCTTGTAGGGAACTGCGTTCTTGTTATAATCGTCCACATATTGCTTCAGGTGCTTCTTTATATCCTCGATTCCATTTTTCTCGCAGTATTCGTAGTCGGGATATATCTCGGCAACGATAGCGTTGTGCGCGAGACCTCGTTTGCTCTTTCCTTCGTATACAACTATCTCAAGTACACCCGGTGCCGCGATAAGCTCGTTTTCAATCTCCTCGGGATAAACGTTCTTTCCGTTTGATAGAATTATCAGATTTTTCTTTCTTCCCGTGATATAGAGAATACCGTTCTCGTCAAGCTTTCCGTAGTCACCCGTTCTGAAATATCCGTCATCGGTCATAGCCTCGGCGGTGGCTTTCTCGTCCTGATAGTATCCAAGCATTACGTTGGGACCTTTAACGAGTATCTCGCCCTCACCGTCCTCGTTAGGCTCATGTATTGTTACGGTGTCGATATCAATAACGTTACCAACGCTTCCTTCAACGATATTGCGTGAATGATTGAAGGCGATGAGTGGAGCGCATTCGGTTATTCCGTAGCCGTTCAAAGTAGAGATACCGATAGCGTCAAAAAATGCGAGGATATCGGGATTGATAGGTGCGCCGCCCGAAATTACCGTTTTTAACTCTCCGCCAAACGCGTTTCTGACAGAGGCAAAGAATTGCTTACGTCTGTCTATACCCACCTTGCGCAGACCGTTGCTGACCTTTATCATACGGAAGAGAATCTCCTCCTTGCCTTGCTCCTTGACGTTTGCGAGTATCTTGCGGTAGAAGGTCTCAAGATACAGAGGAACGAGAACGAGATGTCCCGGCTTCTGCTCCTTGAGTTCTTTGAGAATATAACGAAGTCCCGAGGAAATATATATCTCAGAGCCTATCATCGTATGTCCCGCGAACATTATCGACGAGCCGTAGGTGTGGTGAGGGGGAAGAACGCCAAGCGTTTTGTCGGAATAATCAATGTAAGGAACGGCGGACGAAACGCACTTGAGAACGGCGTCCTGTGAGAGCATAACGCCCTTTCCTTTACCTGTAGTTCCCGAGGTGAATACAAGCAGGGCAAGCGCCATAGGGTCAATGGGCGCTTCGGTATACGCCTTGCGGTTCTTCTGAAATTTCATAGTTCCAAGAGCTATCAGCGTGTTGATATTTCTCTCATTTTCCTTTGCAAGCATAAATACTGTTGGTGCGAGGAGCTCGATCTTTTCCTCGATAGCATTTGCTTTTTCTGCGATATCCTCATCGCAGAAAAGAAAATCAGCCTTTGCCTTCGCCGCAGTGTCGGCAAGGTCCTCAGCGTGCCAATCCTTGTCAAGCGGGACGAGGATTGCGCCTATTGACAGCGCAGAAAAATACATCAGCGCCCACTCGTATGAAAACTTCCCAATGACAACGCAGTGCTTTCCCGCGCAACCCATAGAGAGTAGCTCGCTTGCCAGCGAACGAACGTCCTTTCTGAATTGGTTAAAGGTTATTTTCGTAATATCCTTTTCATTTGGGGATTGACGGAAAGAATAAGCTATCTTAGTCCCATATTCGTCTCCCGCCCATTCAATAAGCTCACGGAAGTTTTCAAAGCTTCTTATTTTGTGCAACATTTGATTTTTCATGGTTTATAAATTCTCCTTAGGTTAAAAGATACAAGTTTTTAATTCTTTTAATAGTTTGCCTCGTTATTAAAAAAATATATGCAGGTAATAGGGAAGCTATTATGCCTTCATTCCGTCAAGTAATATTCCAAAGCTGTATCTAAAGTTGTTTGCCGCTTCTTCCTTTGGAAGCCTTCTGCCTATCGCATCGGCGTTGTATCCTCTGATAAAGCACCATATAGCGTAGCTCATTATCTCGGGGTCTACGTCCTTAAGCAGCCCTTTTGTTTTGCCAAAATCGATTATCTTCTTTATCTCTGACTTCCACCATTCGTAGTTTGCGTTGGATACCGAGTCGTTCTCGAAGATATAGTAATTAAAGTTCATTTTGACCTCGTAGGACATGACTAGAGTGTTTGCTACAATATCTATCACCTGCTCAAAGAAATCACCGTCGGGTTTGAATTTTGACACAATACTCTCTCGTATCTTCAAAACCGTGTTCTCATACACTATATTCAGTACCTCGTCGACGTTGTGAAAACGGTTGTAAAATACGCGATTGGTTATGCCAAGTGATTGAAGTATCTTCCTGACAGTTACGTTCTCGGCTCCTGAGGATATTGCAAGTGTTTCCGCAGTCTCGATTATCTTTTTTGACATTTCATCGGATATCAGCTCGGACATCTTGTCTTCCAAAATAACACCTCCCTCGTTTCAGCACACTGTGTGCTGAAGACATTATAGCATAGATATCCAAGTTTGTCAATAGTTATAAAAAATAACGGCAGTATATGTCTCAAAATACTATCGCAATATAAAAGAATACGACCGCAACCTTGACATCAAGGTTACGGTCATATTTAGCTTATGCTTTTTAGTTATTGATAAAATTTCTTGGTTTTCAATTTTATACGATTGAACTGAAAGGGCAAGTTAAATATCGAGTATATCGAAAGTAATGGTCACAGATATAGTAAGCGCATTGCCCACTCTAAGCTTAGCCTTAATAGAACCATTCTCGAAGGTTCCTTCGACAGGTGTAGCTCCTTCCGCGTTAGGTGTAAACGTTATCTTATTTCCATTAATAGCAAATGTGCCTTCTTCAGAATACTGAATTTTACCATCCTGGTCCGCATCAGCTGTTTGATATATGTAACTTCCATCAGGTTTTAGAATCATAGCTGCGTTAAGGTCAAACCATCCTTTAATTGCAGCCTTACCCATATATGCACCCGCTACGTCGGCATATGAAATATTTGAACCGCTACCTTGCGTAGTTGTGGCTGCAGGTGTGTCGTCGCCCTGCGTAGTTGTTGTGGCTGCAGGTATGTTGCTTTGGGTTGTTGTATTGACAGGTTCGCCAGAGTTGTCCTTGTCTTTTGCGCAAGCAACTACCAATGATACAATAAAGAGAAAAGAGAGCAACAGAGACATAAGCTTAATAAATTTTTTCATACTGAACTCCTTTATCATAGAATATAAATTCTCATAAAATCATAAGACTAAACACATTATATACCATTTTTGACAGTATGTCAAGAGAAAAACTAAAATTTTATATATTAATTATTTTTTTAAGTATTCTTCAGGTTTACCTTGACAAGGCAGAATACTTATCTTAGGATATCATGCGAGGATGTTTTTAGCATATCAGTTTCTCGAAAACAAAGCGGCGGCGCAATTTTTTTGCGCCGCCAAGTGTATTTCAAAGTTGATAGCAGATTAGTTGAGCTCTGCGAAGTACTTGAT